>CAKUMG010001011.1 GCA_934667465.1 uncultured Actinoplanes sp.
CGGACGTCGCGGAGTGGGGGCACCGGCTGCGGGTGCACGGCCTCGATCTGCTCGACCTGCGCGGGCTGGTGGACTTCGTCGCGACGGTGGGGGAGCGGTTCGGAGCCCTGGACATTCTGATCAACAACGCGGCGCAGACGTTGTACCGGCCGGGCGCCTACCACCGGGAGGTGCGGGCCGCCGAGGCGGAACCGCTGACGGGAGCAGCCGCGCGGCTCGACGTCGGTGCGACGCCCGCGCCGGGGTCCGGCGTCGTCCTGCTGACGTCCGCCGCCGGTCTGCACGCCGGGACGCAGGCGGGTCCGCACGCCGGGACGCACGCGGGTCCGCACGCCGGGATGCTTGCCGGGATGCCCGCCGGCGGTCTGCCTGCCGGCGTCGCGGAGGCGTTCTTCCCGGCCGGGTTCGCCGACGAGACCGGGGAGCAGCTCGACCTGCGCCGGGCGAACTCGTGGACGATACGCGACGCCGACGTGAGCCCGGACGAGTGGCTGCAGGTGCACGTCGTGAACGCGTTCGCCCCGTTCCTGCTGACCTCGCGCCTGCGACCCCTGATGACCGCGGGCGGCGATCGCGCGGGTGCCGGCGGCGCGGGTGCGAGGGGCGCCGGCGGCGCGAGTATGAGGGGCGCCGGCAGTGTGAGTGCGAGGGGCGCCGGCGGCGCGGACGGGGAGCCGTGGCGGCACGTCGTGCAGGTGTCGGCGATGGAGGGCAGTTTCTCGCGGCAGGGCAAGACCGTGCGGCACCCGCACACCAACATGGCGAAGGCGTCGCTCAACATGATGGTGCGGACCGTCGCCGCCGACTACGTCCGGGACGGCGTGCTGATGAACGCCGTCGACACCGGCTGGGTCACCGACGAGCGGCCGCACCCGAACAAGCAGTACGAGCGCGCCGGCGGGTTCCGGCCCCCGCTGGACGTGGTCGACGGCGCGGCGCGCATCTGTCATCCGATCATCGCGGCCGAGCGGGGCGAACCCGTCTCCGGCCGGTTCCTCAAGGACTACCGGAGCGTGCCGTGGTGACGAGCGGGGCCCTCGACGCGGCGGACGCGCTGATCGCAGCCGGTCGCATGACACGTACGGAATCGGTCAGCGACCCCCGGGTCGAGGCGCTCGCCCTCTGCGTCTCGGCGAACCTGCCCGTGCTGCTCTGGGGCGAGCCCGGCATCGGCAAGACCGCGACGCTGACCGCGCTGGCCGAGCGGCTCGGCACGCCCCTCGAAACCGTGATCGCCAGCGTGCACGAGCCGTCCGACTTCGCGGGGCTGCCCGTCGTCGGCGCCGACCCCGCCGCCGAGGGCGTGCCGATGGCGCCGCCGGACTGGGCCGTGCGAATCGCGCGTACGGGTCATGGCCTGCTGTTCTTCGACGAACTGTCCTCGGCGCCGCCCGCCGTGCAGGCCGCCCTGCTGCGCGTGGTGCTCGAGCGCCGCGTCGGCAGCCTGCGCCTGCCGGAGACCGTCCGGATCGTCGCGGCGGCGAACCCGCCCGCCAGCGCCGCCGACGGCTGGCACCTCGCCGCGCCGCTGGCGAACCGCTTCGTGCACCTGCACTGGCACCACGACCCGGCGACCGTCGCACGTGGACTCACCGGCGTATGGCCCACAGTGGACATTCCGGTGGTCTCGCCCGCACGGGCGGCGTCCGCCCTGGCCCGGGCGCGGGGAGCCGTCGCCGGGTTCCTGACCGCGCGGCCCGGGCTGACCCACCACCTGCCCGCGGACGCGGCGGGCCGCGGCGGCGCCTGGCCGTCCCCGCGCACCTGGGAGATGGTGCTACGACTGATCACTTTCCACCACGCGAGCGGCACGAACGGCGAGGCCCTCGCCCTCGCCGTCACCGGCGCGATCGGCGACGGGGCCGGCCTGGAACTGATCACGTACCTGGAGCAGCTCGACCTGCCCGACCCGGAACGCGTGCTCGCCGACCCGGACGCGTTCACGCTGCCCGAGCGCGGCGACCGCCAGTACGCGTTCCTGACCGCGGTGATCTCCGCCGTCCGCTCGCGCCCCGACCGGCAGCGGTGGGAGGCCGGCTGGGCGGTGCTCGAGAAGGCGGTGGCCGCCGGGGTGCCCGACATCGCGGCCCGCACGGCGATGGACCTCGCGGCGCTGCGCGAGCCGGGCTGGCCGGTGCCGGCCTCGATCGACGCGTTTCTCGACGTGCTCAGCTCTCCGGCCGGCTGTGACCGCGGGCCGTCTTCCGCCCGTCGGCGCGGCTGCTCCTGTGGCGGCTGATCGTGTGGCGGCGCCTCCTGCGGGGCGGGTGCCGTGAGTGCCGATCCGGAGCGGCTCGATCGGACGCGGCTGCTCGCGGCACGGCTGCGCGCCGCGCACGACCGCCCGTACCTCGCGACCGCGCTGTTCGCCCTCACCGTGGTCGAGTCCGCGCACGTGTCCACCATGGGCGTCGACCGGCACTGGCGCTGCCACGTCAATGCCGGCTTCGTCGCCCGCACCCCCGTCGCCGAGCTGGCCGGCGTCTGGATCCACGAGATCGCGCACCTGCTGCGCGACCATCACGGGCGGGCGGCGGCGCTCCCGTACCCGCACCTGCTGATCAACATCGCCCAGGACTGCGAGATCAACGACGACCTGATCGCGGACGGGCTGGTGCTCCCGGCGGGACTGCAAACCCCGCAGCGGTACGGCCTCCCGCCCGGCCGCCTCTTCGAGGAGTACCTCCCGCAGCTACCCACCACAGTGGTCACTTCCGGGCACGACTGCGGGTCGGGGGCGCACGGGGTGGAGCGCTCGTGGGAGAAGGCCCCCGGCGGCATGCGGCGCGCCGAGGCGGAGTCCCTGCGCCGCGACACGGCCCGCCGCATCCGCGAGCACGTGCGCGGGCGCGGCACCGTCCCGGCGGGGTGGCGGCGCTGGGCCGAGCGGCTGCTGGAGCCGAGAGTCGACTGGCGGCAGCAGCTCGCGGGCGGCATC
>CAKUMG010001012.1 GCA_934667465.1 uncultured Actinoplanes sp.
GGTCGCCCACCGCTTCGTCGAGAGCCTGCTCAGCCGCGCGGATGCGGAGAGGGACGGCGGCGCGACGACCGCCGGCGCCGGCACCCGCCGCGGCCCGGTCTACGACCCCGCGACCGGCCGGCCGCAGCTCGTGGTGGTGCTCGCGGAGGCGGCGGACGTCGACGCGGCCGTGGCGGCGGCGGCCGAGGCGTTCGTGACCTGGGGGCAGGCGTCGCTCAGCGCCCGGACCAGGGTGCTCTTCGCGTTCCGCGAGCTGGTCAACGCGCACGCCGGCGAGCTGGCGGAGATCGTCTCGGCGGAGCACGGCAAGGTGCTGTCCGACGCGGCGGGCGAGGTGCAGCGCGGGCTCGAGGTGATCGAGTTCGCGTGCGGCATCCCGCAACTGCTCAAGGGCGACTATTCGGACCAGGCGTCGGCGGGCGTGGACGTGTTCAGCTTCCGCGAGCCGCTCGGCGTCGTCGCGGGGATCACCCCGTTCAACTTCCCGGTCATGGTGCCGCTCTGGATGCACCCGATCGCGATCGCCTGCGGCAACACGTTCGTGCTCAAGCCCAGCGAGCGCGACCCGTCAGCGTCGTCGCTGGTCGCGCGGCTGTGGCAGCGGGCCGGGCTGCCCGACGGCGTCTTCAACGTCGTGCACGGCGACAAGACCGCCGTCGACGCGATCCTCGACCATCCCGGCATCGCGGCGGTCTCGTTCGTCGGGTCGACACCCATCGCCCGGTACGTGCACGGTCGCGCGACGGACGCCGGCAAGCGTGTTCAGGCGCTCGGTGGTGCCAAGAATCACGCCGTGATCCTGCCCGACGCCGATCTCGAGTTCGCGGCGAACCACCTGTCCGCTGCCGCGTTCGGCTCGGCGGGCGAGCGCTGCATGGCCGTGTCCGCCGCGGTGGCCGTCGGCGACGCCGGCGACCGCCTGACCGAGCTGGTGGCCCGCAAGGCCGCCGGGGTCGTGGTCGGGCCCGGCCGCGACCCGCGCAGCGAGATGGGCCCGGTGATCACGGCCGCCGCCCGGGACCGGATCGAGGCCCTGATCGCGACGGGTGCGCGCCAGGGCGCCGACCTGGTCGTGGACGGCCGCGGCGTCAAGGTGGCCGGGCACGAGGGCGGCTTCTTCGTGGGCCCGACGCTGCTCGACCACGTGGGCACGGGGATGGACGTCTACACCGAGGAGATCTTCGGACCGGTGCTGTCGGTCGTGCGCGCCGACAGCGTGGACGCCGCCATCGATGTGATCAACGCCAACCCGTACGGCAACGGCACTGCGCTCTTCACCGCCAGCGGCGAGGCCGCCCGGCGCTTCCAGCGGGGCGTCCGCGTCGGCATGATCGGGATAAATGTGCCGATTCCGGTCCCGATGGCGTACTACTCGTTCGGCGGGTGGAAGGATTCGCTCTTCGGGGAGAGACACGTGCACGGACCCGATGGGGTCGCCTTCTACACTCGCGCCAAGGTCATCACAGCTCGATGGCCCCACGTGGAGGCGGCCCATGGCGCGTCTCTCCAGTTTCCCACCGGAAGCTGAACCCTCATCAGACATTTCCCGGAGGACCCATGAACGCGACCCGCACCCGCGGTGTCCGGCTGCTCGCCCTGGCCGCGGTGGTGACCCTCGGGGTCACCGCGTGCAGTGACGGCGGCAGACAGAAGACCGACGACAGCGACTCCGGCGGCGGCAATGCCCCCGGCAGCTCCGGATACACGATCGCCTTCGTGACCCACGAGACCCCCGGCGACGCGTTCTGGGACAAGGTCAAGGCCGGCGCCGAGCAGGCCGCCAAGGACGAGGGCGTGACCCTCAAGTACTCCAACGACCCCGACGCCGCCAAGCAGGCGCAGCTGATCCAGAGCGCGGTCGACTCCAAGGTCAACGGCATCGCGACCACGCTGGTCACCCCGGACGCCCTCGCGGGCTCGGTCAAGGCCGCCACCGACGCCAAGATCCCCGTGGTCGGCCTGAACGCCGGCATCGCGGAGTACAAGGAGCTCGGCGCGCTGATGTACTTCGGCTCCGACGACCAGATCGCGGGCGAGAGCGCCGGCGACCGGATCGCCGCGGCCGGTGCCAAGCACCCGCTCTGCGTGATCCACCAGGCCGGCTCGGTCTCGCTCGAGGCGCGCTGCGCGGGCGTCAAGAGCAAGGTCGCCGGGACCGAGAACATCCAGGTCAACGGCGCCGACGACGCCGCGGTCACCTCGACGATCCAGGCCAAGCTGGCCCAGGACAAGAGCATCGACTACGTCATCACGCTCAACTCGCAGGTGGCCCTCGACGTGGTCAAGGCGCAGGAGGCGGCGGCCAGCACCGCCAAGGTCGCGACGTTCGACCTGGACCAGCAGGTGGCCCAGCACGTGCAGGATGGCAAGATCGAGTTCAGCATCGACCAGCAGCCGTACGCGCAGGGCTACCTCGCCATCAGCTCGCTGTACCTCTACCTCAAGAACGGCAACGACATCGGCGGCGGCCGAGCCGTGCTGACCGGGCCCTCGTTCGTCGACAAGGCGAACGTGGCCACGATCCTGCCGTACATCAAGAACAACACGCGCTGATCGGGGACCGTACGTGACACAGAGCGCGCCGGCCGCGCCCATCCGGCCGGCTTCATCCGAGCTGCCCGGCCGAGCCCCCACCGGGCTCGGCGCCCGCCTGCTGGTGCGCCCCGAGGTGGGCGCCCTGGTGGCGGCGATCGCCATCTTCGTGTTCTTCCTGGCCGTGGCGCCGGCGTTCCGGTCCCCGGAGTCGCTGTTCACCGTCCTCTACCAGGCGTCCACCATCGGCATCGTCGCGGTGGGGGTGGGCCTGCTGATGATCGGCGGCGAGTTCGACCTCTCCGCCGGCGTCATCACCACCACGGCCGGGCTCGCCGCCTCGCTGTTCTGCTGGTGGTTCGGCGTCAACCTGTGGGCCGGCGCGCTCCTGTCCCTGATCTTC
>CAKUMG010001013.1 GCA_934667465.1 uncultured Actinoplanes sp.
CTGCCGATGTGGACCGTGTCGCTGTACGGGCGTGGTCGCGCGGCGGGCCAGAAGTGGAGCGCGGTCTTCAAGGTGACCGTCGTGTCCGCCGACCGGCCGACCGCTGAGGACGGCGACCGGGTCGTTCCCGTGGACCTGGAGGCGCTGCCGTGGGTCTCGGAGCAGAACGGCAAGACCCGCTCCGGCACGGCGTTCAAGGCAATGGGGCTTCAGGTGGTGAACGCGACCATGCCGGTCGCTGCCTGACCCCGCTTGATGTCGGCTCCCTGAGCCGCTGATCGGCAGGACGCGGGGCCGCCAAAGATTGGCGTCCGAGTGCGGCCCCGCACCTGTTCAACGGAATCCCTCAGCCCTGTGACAGGGAGGAATCGTCGTGCCCAAGTCTACTCGTAAGGGCCTGTTCGGCGGTGGCGACCGGGTGCAGACCATCTCGGTCATCGACACCCCGACTCGGCACAATCAGCAGCGTAAGGCCATCATCGCGTTCTGGGTCGCGCTCATCGTGGTGGCGACGCTCGGCGGCACGGTTGCCGCCAGTTACATGCACCCGATCCTAGGTGGCCTGCTCGGCGTGGTCCTGGGCGTGGTGTCCGGCGCGTTGCTCGCGGCGCTCATCATCATCTGGCCGGTGCTGCGGATGATCTGGCACTGGCTACCGGAGATCGCCCTCGGCTTGTTCCTGATCTACGGCTGGCAGTGGCTCATGTTCGCCACCCCGCTGTGGGCCTCCCTGCTCATCCTGGCCGTCATCATCGGAGCCCCGTCCGCCTACGGTCCGGCGCGTCGCGCTGTCATCTCCGCGTACTGGTGCCTGGCAGTACGCCACCGGCTCCGGACGTGCTTCGCCGCGTTCATCGCGAAGAACCGACAGGGCACGCTGCCGTTGATCCTGATCGCGAAACCCACCCCGGTCGGAGAACGGATCTGGCTGTGGTTGCGCCCCGGGCTGTCGCTGCATGACCTGGCGCAGGAAGGCCAGATGCAGCGCATCGCGGTTGCCTGCTGGGCTCGTGAGGTCCGTGTCACGGCCGCTTCCCGGAAGTACGCCGCGCTGGTCCGGATCGATGTCACCCGTCGCGAGTCGCTGACCGCGACCATCGTTTCGCCGCTCCCCGACCTGGTCCCCGACGACATGCCGGCCACCGCCGCGCCCGTCTCGGACGTCGTGCCGTTCGCGGTGAACCTGGACGACGTGCCTGCCCCGCGCAGCCCGCGCTCGCCGAACGAGTCCCGGCCCCGCCGCCCGCGCAACCCGGAGCCGCAGCCGTCGGACAGCGCTGACCCCAGTGACTATGCCTGACCGCTACTGACACGTACGTGTCAAGCCGTCCGGTGGTCCCGGCGCTGCCCCTTCATCCTGCTGTGCCGCCGTCGGGCCGACACCCCTCGCTTCCCGACCGTGATCGGAGCCTCTGACCGTGAGCCCTTTCCTTTCCACCAGCAGCGCGCCGAGCATCCCGGTTGGCGCCAGTATGTCGATCTTCGATCCGCTGTTCCTCGGCATCGATGAGTTCCGCCACCCGGTCTACCTGCCGCTGATCTACCGCAACCTGCTCATCGGGGGCGAGCCCGGCGCCGGGAAGTCCAGCCTTCTCAACACCATCGTCGGCAACGTCGCGATGTGCTCGGACGTGCGGCTGTGCCTGCTCGACGGCAAGCAGGTCGAGCTGGGCCTGTGGGAAGACTGTGCGGACGTGTTCGTCGGACCCGACATCGACCTCGCGATCCTCACCTTGCAGCGGGTGCAGACGGTGATGGACAACAGGTACGCGCTGCTGCGCTCGCTGCGGCGACAGAAGATGCTGCCCAACGACGTGTTCGAGGCCATCGTTGTCGCCATCGATGAGATCGCCTACTTCTCGGCGACCGTCGGGGACAAGAACACCCGCGAGCACTTCTCCGCGCTGCTGCGCGACCTGGTCCAGCGCGGCCGTGCCGTCGGCATCATCGTCGTCGCCGCCACCCAGCGCCCCAGCTCCGACATCATCCCCACCAGCCTGCGGGATCTCTTCGCCTGGCGCTTCGCCGGCCGATGCACCACCGACGTCTCCTCGGACATCGTGCTCGGCCACGGATGGGCCGCCCGCGGCTACTCCTCGAACACCGTCGACCCCAGCAACCAGGGCTGCGGGCTGCTGATCGCGGAAGGCGGCATCCCGACGTTGGTGAAGGCCGCGTACATGACCAACGCCGACATCATCCGCGTCGCGGACTACGCCGCCTGGACCCGCCGCACCCGCTCCGACTCGACCACGGCCACCGCTCTGCGTCAGGCCGCATAGGGAGGCACCACCAGCACCACCCCATAAGGAACAGCCGACGAACCGGCCCTACGCCCTAGACAAGCCGGTCCGGTCCGTCGGCCACCACCAACGCCCCGAAAGGACGTGGCGTCATGAACCGTACCCAAAAACTGACCCGCTTCGCCGCCGACATCAGCGAGCAACGACTCGCTACCCCGGTAGCCCTCCTGCGCGGAGCAACCACCCGATTCCTCGAACACCACGGCTGGACCCGGACGACTTCCGGACCGACCGACCTGGGTTTCGGCTACAGCCGGGACACCGACGCAGAACCGGCCGACGTGGCCGTACCGGAAGGCGTCGTCCTCATCCCGCTGACCGGACGCACCCGGCAGGGGGTCATCGCATGAACACCCCACCGATCCTCAACCTGACACGTACGTGTCAACAGCCGCCCGCCTTCACCGCCGCCGAGCTGCTGTCCGCACTCGAATCGGCCTGGGCCGCCATCCGCACCCGGCATCCCGAGGTCCCCAACGCGGTCCTCATCCTCGGCTCCGGTTCTCCGGCCACGCCGACTGCGCCAGTCAAGTACGGCCACTTCGCCGCTCTCCGCTGGCAGCACGGTGAAACACAGCTCCCGGAAGTCCTCGTCTCCGGCGAGGGACTGCAACGCCCCGCAGCCGAAG
>CAKUMG010001014.1 GCA_934667465.1 uncultured Actinoplanes sp.
GCAGAAGACGTTCATCAGCAACGGCATCATCTCCGACCTGGTGATCGTGGCCGCACGCACCGATCCGGACGCGGGCAGCCGCGGCATCAGCCTGCTCGTGGTCGAGCGCGGCATGGACGGTTTCACCCGCGGGCGCACACTCGACAAGATCGGACAACACGCGCAGGACACCGCGGAACTGTTCTTCCAGGACGTGCGAGTGCCGTCGGACAATGTGCTCGGCGCGCCCGGAACGGGTTTCGCATATCTGATGCGGAATCTGCCCGCGGAACGCCTCTCGATCGCGGTCGCCGCCATGGCCGCAGCCGAGGAGATCTTCCGGATCACCCTGGACTACTGCCGGGAACGGGAGGCGTTCGGCCGGCCGATCGGGCGTTTCCAGCACAGCCGGTTCGTCCTCGCGGAACTCGCCACGGAACTGCAACTCGGCCGCGTCTTCGTCGACCGGTGCCCAATGCCACTTAGCTTATTTTGATCTTGGCCCCTGGTGGGTGGGTGTGGTTGCTTTGTCTGCTTCGATGGTGTGGTGTCGGGTGTGGATGTGCGGCCGGATCAGGTGTCGGTTGGGGTACTGGTGACCGTGGTGCCGCGGGACGCGGTCGATGGTGCGGTCGTGCAGTGCGGGGTGGGTGCGAAACGCTCGGACGGGAAGTTGCCGCCGCATGTGACGGCGTATCTGACGATGGGGTTGTGGTTGTTCCCGGATGATGACTATGCCGAGGTCGCGGCCAAGGTGACCGGGGCGTTGGACCGGTTCGGGTGCTGGGATGCGGGTTGGTCGGCGCCGACGCCGGGCGGGATTTCTCAGGCACGGAAGCGGCTGGGCCGTGATCTGCTGGCGGAGGTGTTCGAGCGGGTCGCGGGTCCGGTCGCGTCCGAGTTCACCTCGGGTGTGAGCTGCCTCGCGTTTTCCGGACAGGCTCGTTTGTGGCTAAATCATGCGGCGAGCTGCCGGTTCTCGAACTCTTCGCGGACTTGCCGCGGCGTCATGTACGCGAGTTTTGAGTGGCGCCTGCGGGAATTGTAGTGGAGTTCTATGTATCTGGCAATGTCGTCGCGGGCGTGTTTTCGTGTTGGGTACGCGGTGCGGTGGACTCGCTCGTTTTTCAGGGTGGCGAAGAAGGATTCTGCGAGAGAGTTGTCGTAGCAGATTCCGGTGCGGCCTACGGACTGGCGTATGTCGAGGCTTTTCAGGGTTTTGCTGAAGTCGGATGAGGTGTAGTTGCTGCCGCGGTCGGAGTGGAATATCGCGCCGGGGGTGAGGTGGTGGTTTCCGGCGGCCATGCGGATCGCGTTGGCGATGAGTGGTGTGCGGTAGTTGTGGTCCATGGCCCAGCCGATGACCTCGCGGGTGTGGCAGTCGATGACCGTGGCGAGAAACAGCCATCCCTGCCACGTGGGAATGTAGGTGATGTCGCCGACGAGTTTCTGCCCCGGCTCGTCAGCGGTGAAGTCGCGGTGGATGAGATCAGGAATCCGGTGCGGGGTGTCGCCGGCCTCGGTCAGACTGTGCCGCCAGGGCCGTGGCTGGCAGGGCTGCAGGCCCAGCTCACGCATCAGGGCGCGGACGAGCTCGGCGCCGCAGGCGATGCCGTGGTCGCGCAGGTCGGCGTGGATACGCCGGTAGCCGTAGGTGCCGTCGGAGGCGTCGAAGAAGTACTGGATGTAGCTTTTTATTTCCTCGCGGCGGCGCGCGGTAGCGGACTGTTCTTTCCGTCGCCATTCGTAGAACCCGGATCGGGATACGTTGAGCCATGCGCACATGCGCGCAATGGAAGGCGTGGTGGGATTGTTCTGTGATGAGGCTGCGTACTCGGCGTCGATGAACTCGAACGTGTCGCTCAGCGATGATCCCGGGCGAAGTACGCTGCGGCTTTTTTCAGGAACTCGTTCTCCATACGCAGTTCCCGGGCTTCCCGCTCGAGCTGGCGGAGTCGTTCTCGTTCACTGATGTTCAGCGGTGGCTCGTCGCCGGCGTGTTCGCGGCGGTATGCGTTGACCCAGTTCCCTAGAGTGCCCTCACCGATTCCGATTTCACGGGCGACCGCGGCGATGGGCCGCGAGCTGTCGATCACCAGCTTCACCGCTTCTTCGCGAAACTCAGGCGAGAATGTTCTTTTCGGGCGCGGCAATGTTCTCCCTCTCCAGGCTAACCAATTTTACTTTGGTCCACCTGTCCGGGAAACCCGAGGCAGCTCACCCGGAGCAATTCCGCGGTTCCGCGGTCACTCCAGCTGCGGATCTCTATGCCCTCGGTTGTGTGCTGTTTGAGATGCTGACCGGAGTCGCGCCTTTCGTGGGTGGGGGCGCCCACGAAATCGGCCAGAGGCACCTTGAGGAGCCCCCCACGGAAATCAAGATCCTTCGCTCGGACGTACCCGAAGGCTTGATCAGACTGGTCATGCAGTTGCTGGAGAAGGATCCGGCGCTGCGCCCGGTGACGGCTGCTGAAGTGCGGGACCGGTTGAGCGCCATGCTGGATGTCCTGCCGGCGAGCGAGCCGATCCCGGGCTGGGCGCATCTCGATCCCACAAGCTACCGGCCCGCTGTGCTGCCGTCGGCACCGTCTGTTGTCGTGGGTGAGCTTGCTCCACCACCCAACCGCTTACAGCCAACCGCTGGCATGGATGTCTTCGCGGTCCATGAACAGCTGATCGCAGACTACCGCCGGTTCACCGAGGGCGGCACAGTCATCCGCAACGACCGGATCAAGTCGTTTGTGGAGGAAGATCTTAACAGCAAGGCTCAGTGGCCGGAGCCGTGGCTATCGTTGAGCCCGTCGTTCGCCCCGGGTGGCAGCGTCAGCGACCTTGTGCGCGATGGGGTGCTGCATCCAGAATGCGAACGGATCTTCCAGGCAAAGAAGCGGGAAGACAGCCAGGTCTGCGACGGCCGGCCGTTGGCGTTATACCGGCATCAGCGGGAGGCGA
>CAKUMG010001015.1 GCA_934667465.1 uncultured Actinoplanes sp.
GACCTGTTCGCTGGGGTCCGTGAGGTCGTTCAAGCCCGGTGAGGTGAGCCGGGGGCCGGGGCCGGGGTCCGGGGGCGGGGGGCCGCCGGGGGGCCGGGGGCTGCCATGAGGTGGGCTTTGGGTTTGGCTGGGCGGTTGGGTGCGGGTTGGGCGCTTGGGCGCTTACGCGCTTGGGCGCTTACGCGCTTGGGCGCTTACGCGCTTACGCGCCTGGTAGTGGTCGCGGTGGTGAGCCGGTTGCGGTCGGGCGGGGGATTTGGCGCTTTTGCGCCTGGGCGCTTACGCGCCTTGTGGTCGCCGGTCGTGGGGGTGCTTGCTGCTGGGCGGTGGGGTTTGGGCGCTATCGCGCCTTGTGGTGGATTGAGGTGGGTGGGCTGCCTGCGCTTGGGGCGCTTACGCGCTGGACACTTACGCGCTTGGGGCGCTTACGGGCTGGGCGCCTACGCGCCTCGTGTGCGCGAGGTGGTGGACGGGTGTGGGCCTAGCTGCATGATCCCGGGGGTTGGGGTGGGGCGGCCAGGCGTACCGTTGGGGTGTGGAACATGCTGCCTACCTCGCGGTCAACAACTTCGGTGACACCCGGTCCGGTGGGCTTGCCGGGCCCATGGGGTTGTTCGTCGTTATTTTGCTGGCCATCGTGACGGTGCTGCTGATCCGGAACATGAACAAGCGGCTGCGTCGCCTTCCTGACAGCTTCGCCGACCCGGCGAAGGAGCGGCGGGCTGCCGAGGTGGCCCGGCTCCAGGCTGACCTGGTTCGGGATGAGAAGCGGGGCCTGGACTCCGAGGCTGAGCCCGCGGCGGCGACCGTCGTATCCGATGTGGAGGGCGCGCGTCCCGACGCCGAGGTGAAGGGCGCCGACGGGGCCGGCCGGGCGAAGGGTGACGGCGAGCGCCCGTGAGGCAGGGGCGGGCGTGAATGAATTCGCGTCCGCGCGTGAGTGAGTGGGCTCCACTTTGTCAAGCAGCCCGCGCCGGGCGTACGGACAATCCACAGTCGCCGTGACATCAATGACCGTCTCCGGTTGCCCCCTGTTGCGTTCCGCCGTTGTGGCTTAGCCTTCCGCCGGGGGGCTTTGACGTCCCTCAACCCTGCGCGGAAAGGGGGCCGTCGATGAGTCGTTCCCGACCCCCGTTCCCTCCCCTGCAGATGCACGTGCATTCGCCAGTGCCGCTGGTCACGGCCGTCCGGTGTGACCTCGGGCAAGATCGATCGGCGGATCTTCGCGGCGGTTCCCGGGTGGGGCGTCCCGGTGCGGACCGGGCGGTCCCGATTCCGGGCGCCAGGTCCCGCATGGGCGCTCGGACGACGCCGGCGCGCGGAGGGCAGCGCTCCGGTGCCGAGGATGCATCGACGTCAAACCCGTCGCCGTGTGCACATGGCGCCATTTTGGACTCTCCGCCCCGGGCGGGCCGCATCGTCGGTGACCCCCGCGGGCCGCAACCAGGCCGAGCCGCTTGCCGGAGAACCGCCGCGACGCGATGCCGCGCGGGCCGGAGCGACCAGCCGACCGCGGCACAGACGGCGGTGTCCACCCGGACACCGTGGGAAACGGCGCCTCGGCTGACCCCGGCGCCTCGCTCCGCCCTGCTCTCCGAGAACCGGAGCGCATCCGGGCGGGCCCGTCCTGGCGAGGAGGCGGCATGACTTCGCCTTCCGCCGTTTCGGCCGTGACTACCCGCGGCTCCGGGGGTGCGACTGTCGCGCCTGTCCGGCGTGCTTCCGGCGTACGCGTCCTGAACGGCTCCGTCCTGATCGTGGCGATCGTGCTCGCCCTCGCGGGGGCGCTGCTGCCCCTGCCCCGGCCGGAGATGTTCGGCCTCACGCAGGTCGCCGGTGCGGGGATCACGCTCCTGCTCGTCGCCGTGGCGCAGTTCGCCCGCCTGCGGTTCCGGGTCGGGCGGGGTGCCGTCAACGTGTCCTGGGGCGAGGCCGCGTTCCTGATCGGGTTCGTGCTCGCGCCGCCCGGCTGGCTGCCCGCGATCACGCTGCTCGGTGTCGCCGCGGCGTGGCTGCTCATCACGTGGCTCAACGACGAGCGGGCGCTGCGGGACGTCGTGCATCTGGCCGCGTCGCTGAGCGTCGGGACGTCCGTGGCGGTCGCGGTCGCGTACGCCATCGTCGGTCCTGACGCGCCGCTCGGCGTGACCCGCACGCAGGTGGGCCTCGTCGCCGGGGCGACCGCCTATCTCGTGGTCACCCTCGGGCTCGCCGTCCTGACTCTCGCGCTGCACCGCGACGCGCCCGCCGCGGCGATCACCGTGCGGGCGGTGCACGCGAAGCTGCCGATGTTCGTCGGCAACGTGCTGGTCGGGCTCTTCATCCTGTACGCGGTCGCGAACGGGCCGGTGTGGCTGGCCGGCCTGCCGGCGGTGCTCTGGCTGTTGCAGCGCACCTACCGGCACCACCTGCGTGCCGAGGAGGAGCGCCGGACGTGGGAGGCGTTCGCGCGGGCCACCCGGACGCTCGCGGGCCGGAGCGAGGCGGAGGTCGTCGCGGCCGGGCTGGGCGGTGCGCTGGACGTGTTCGGCGCCCGCCGGGTCGAGATCGAGGTCACGACGGCCGCCCCACCGGGTCTCGGGATCGCGGCAGACGGCACAGAGGCCCCGGTGGGGGCGGAGGAGCGGCGGTACGTCCGGGAGGCCGTTCCGGATCCGCAGTCCGGCGCGACGCCCGGCCCGGTGATCACGCGGGCGATGACCGTCGGCGGGAACCCCGTCGGGGAGCTCACCGTCTGGCTCGCCGAGGCTGCCCTGCCCGCCGCCCAGGACGAACTGGCCGTGTCGGCCTTCGCGGACGTGCTCGCGAGCGCGCTGCATGATGCCGCGGCGCACGAGCGGCTCGCCCAGCTCGACGCCCGGCTCGCGCACGACGGCGTGCACGACCCGGTGACCGGGCTCGCCAACCGGTCCGCGCTGCTCCATGAC
>CAKUMG010001016.1 GCA_934667465.1 uncultured Actinoplanes sp.
GCCGAGCACCACGGCGGCGCCGCCCAGCCCGCCGCCGAGCGCCAGGGCGGTGTGGTCGCGGCTGAACCCGGTCACCGCGAAGAGCGTGAAACCGACCACGGAGAACCAGGCGCCGAAGAACAGCCCGATCACGAACAGTGCGATCCGCCAGCGCTGCCCACGCAGCCCGTTGCGCATCACCCGCAGCTTCAGCAGCACGAAGTGCCAGGGCGTCACAGCCATGCGAGTTCCTGGCCGGTGGCGGTGCGCCCGCCGACCACCCGCACGAAGACCTCCTCCAGCGACTGACCGGCCCGGACGTCCGCGATCGTGCCCGCGGTCAGGATCCGGCCCTGCGCCAGGATCGCCACGTGCGTGCAGAGCCGCTCCACCACCTCCATCACGTGGCTGGAGAAGATCACCGTGTTACCGCTCGCCACGTACCGCTGGAGAATGTCCCGGATCAGCGCGGCGGACACCGGGTCGACCGCCTCGAACGGCTCGTCGAGCACCAGCATGCGCGGGCCGTGCAGCAGCGCGCAGGCGAGACCGATCTTCTTCTTCATGCCGGCCGAGTAGTCCACCACCAGGGTCCGGTCCGCGTCGGTGAGCGCCAGCACGTCGAGCAGCTCGCGGGCCCGCTGGTCGACCACGTCGGCCGGCATGCCGCGCAGCAGCCCGTGACAGGCCAGCAACTCGGCGCCGGTGAGCCGGTCGAACAGCCGTGCGCCGTCCGGCATCACGCCCATCATCCGCTTGGCGGCCAGCGGGTCGGACCAGACGTCGTGGCCGAGCACGGTCGCGGTGCCGGCGTCCGGCCGGAGCAGGCCCACGGCCATCGAGAGCGTGGTGGTCTTCCCGGCGCCGTTCGGCCCGAGCAGGCCGTAGAACGACCCGGACGGCACCTCCAGGTCGACCCCGGCCACCGCGACCCGGTCCGCGAACCGCTTCACCAGTCCGTGCAGCGCCAGGGCGACCGTCATGGGAACGACCGTATCCAATCCCGGCACGCTCAGAGGTGCAAAGACTCGGGCGCATGCAGCCGCAGCATGGTGGCGCCGACCGCGCTCGGCAGGTAGCGGCGGGTGGCCAGCGAGACCAGCACCATGGTGGCGAACGCGAGCGGCACGGTCCACGCGGCCGGCTGCGCCACCACCTCGGCCGGCCACCCGTGCAGCGCCAAGAACTCGACCGCCGCAGGCTTCCCAGAACGCCGGCCCCGTCCCCGGCCGGGCGGCCCTATCGGTGGCGCAGTTCCCCGGTGTGGACGAGACCGCGGTGTTCGAGTTCCTCGACCGCCACATCGACGCCTGACCTGCCTCCACGCGGCGGCGCCGTCCGTCCGCGGCGCGACCGCGGAGCGCCCGGCTTCTCAGGGGATCCCGCGCCCTCAGGAGCGGATCGCCGGGATGCGCTCCTGAAAAGGCGGGATCCCCTGAGAACGCTTCAGGCGAGCGAGCGCTCTGCGGCCTCGACCACGTTGGTCATCAGCAGCGCGACGGTCATGGGGCCCACCCCGCCAGGGTTGGGCGAGAGCCAGCCCGCGACGTCCGCGACGTTTGGGTGGACGTCGCCGTAGACCTTGTGCTTGCCGGTCTCCGGATCGGCCTCGCGCGTCACGCCGACATCCAGCACGGCCGCACCGGGCTTGACGTCCTCGGCCCGGATCAGGTGCTTGACGCCCGCACCGGCGACGATCACGTCGGCCTCGCGCAGGTACGGCGCCATGTCGGGCGTGCCCGTGTGCACCTGCGTCACGGTCGCGTTCACGTCGCGTCGCGTGAGCAGCAGCCCCATCGGGCGGCCGATCGTCACACCGCGACCCACGACCACGACGTGCTTGCCCTGGAGGTCGTATCCGTTGCGCGTGAGCAGCTCGATCACGCCGCGCGGCGTGCAGGGCAGCGGCGTCGTGATCGGCTCGTTCACGTTCAGCACCAGGCGGCCGAGGTTGGTGGGGTGGAGGCCGTCGGCGTCCTTGGCGGGGTCGATGCGCTCCAGGATTGCGTCGGTGTCGAGGTGCTTCGGCAGCGGCAGCTGCACGATGTACCCGTGGCACGTCGGATCGGCGTTCAGCTCGTCGATCAGCGCCTCGACCTGCTCCTGGGTGGCGTCGGCGGGCAGCTCGCGCTGGATCGAGTTCATCCCGATCTGCTCGGACTGCTTGTGCTTCATGCCCACGTAGAGCTGCGACGCCGGATCGGCGCCGACCAGCACCGTCGCGATGCCGGGCGTGACGCCCCTCTCCTTCAGGGCGTTGACGCGCTCTGCGAGTTCGTCCTTGATCGCCTTCGCGGCGGCGGTTCCATCCAGCTTCTCTGCGGGCATGATCCGGAGCCTACCGATCAGAGGCCGGGGTACAGCGGGAAGGCGTCCGCCAGGCGGGCCACGCGCTCCCGCAGGGCGGGAACGTCGGCGCCGGGCTGCAGGGCCAGGGCGATCACGTCGGCCACCTCGGCGAACTCCTCGTCGCCGAAGCCGCGCGTGGCGAGGGCGGGCGTGCCGATGCGCAGGCCGGACGTCGTCATGGGCGGACGGGGATCGTTCGGCACCGAGTTGCGGTTCACCGTGATGCGGATCTCGTGCAGCAGGTCCTCGGCCTCGTCGTCGGAGGACCGGTAGGTGAAGGCGACGTGCGCGCCGTCGGCGGCCAGGCGCACCGCGACGCCGGGCAGCGGGCGGCCCACCGAGCCGATCCGGATCGCTCCGGGCAGGTTGACCGTCGCCGGACCCGTGGTCTCGGTGAGGCCGTAGCCCTCGAGCACCCGGACGCCGATGCCGCGGAAGAAGTGCCCGAGCCGCTCGCCCAGCGGCGCGCCGCCGGAGATCGCCCACTCGATGCGCCCGCCCATGGCGTCCCGCAGCTTGTGGAACACCAGCCGGTCGGCGACCGCGCGCTGCACCCGCACCCCGCGCGACGGGCCGCCGGCGTCGAGCGCGCGGGAG
>CAKUMG010001017.1 GCA_934667465.1 uncultured Actinoplanes sp.
GGCATGGACCATGGCCGCGCTTTGCGCGGCGGGGCTGCGCCGCGCGGCGTACGAAATCGGGCTTTTCCTCAGTTGGGCTCTTCCGGGGCCGACAGGCGTGGTCATGGCCATGCTCGCAACCCAGCAGCTGACGGAGTTCCTCTCCGCCGTGGCCGACCGGCCCGACGGGCCGGCGGCGCAGCACGCGGCGGTGGAATGCGCCGCGCGCGCCCTCGCGGCCGACGTCGCCGTGCTGGTCGTCGACGGCGGGGTGGTCGCCTCCGTCGGCCTGCCCGCCGAGCAGGTGCCGCTGGGCGAGCTGCGCGAGATCGCCGCCGGGCGACGCGACACGCTCGTGCTGGCCGGTGCCGCGTACGCGGTCGCCCACGCACCCATCGGCGGGCCCGCGCCGGGCATCCTGGTCCTCGCCCGGCAGGTCTCCCCCTTCACCGACGAGGAGGCCTGCCTCCTCCGCGGGATGACCCGGGTGCTGGAGCTCAGCCTGCAGGCGCTGCACGGGATGGCCTCCGAGCGGCGGCACGCCCGCTCGCAGCGCTTCTTCGACCACCTGACCCGCGTGCAGCGCCTGATCGCCCGGCGCGCGCCGCTGCAGCAGATCCTCGACTCCGTCACCGCGAGCGCCGCCGACCTGCTCGGCGTCGAGATGGCCACACTCAACCTGCTCGACGCCGAGGACCGCACCCGCGGCAGCATGGTCGCCGGCGTCGGTCTGGCACCCGACCTCGTCGCCCGCATGCAACAGGTGCCGCTGCCGTCGGCGGGCGTGGCCGGTCTCGCCGTGCTGGGCGACGAACTGGTCATGGTCGAGGACTACGCGGCCAGCCCGATCGCCATCCCCGACCTGGCCGGCAGCGGCCTGCGGGCGGTCATGGCGGTCCCGGTCCACGAGAACGACGAGGTGGTCGGCTGCCTGACGGTCGGCACGTACGCGGGACGGCGGTCCTGGGATGCGAACGCCCAGGACGCGCTGCGGGCGTTCGCCGAGCACATCAGCCTCGTCCTGACCGACGCGCGCATGCTGGGGGCGGCGAACCAGGCCCACGACCCGCTGACCGGCCTGCCCAGCCGCGCCCTGTTCCTCACCCGGCTCGAGCGCGCGTTCGCCACGGCCCCCGGCGGCGGCGTCGGTGTGCTCTTCGTCGACCTGGACCGCTTCAAGGTGGTCAACGACTCCCAGGGGCACGCCGCCGGCGACCTGCTGCTCGCCCGCGTGGCCGAGCGCATCGAGGGCTGCCTGCGTACGGGCGACACCGCGGCCCGGCTCGGCGGGGACGAGTTCGCCGTGCTGCTCCCGCTGGCCGCGAGCGTCGACGAGGCCGTACCCGTCGCGAAGCGGATCTTGGAGGCCCTGCGTGAGCCGTTCGACCTGGCGGGCAGGGAGACGTTCATCAGCTCGAGCATCGGGGTCGCCTACAGCGACGACGAGACCGGGCCGCAGGAGCTGATGGTCCGCGCCGACCTCGCCATGTACCAGGCGAAGAAGCAGGGCGACCGGTTCACCGTCTTCGCTCCCGCCATGCAGGACTCCTTCGAGGCAGGCCTGCGGCTGGAGGCCGATCTGCGCCGCGCGGTGGTCCGGCACGAGTTCGAGCTCCGCTACCAGCCGATCGTGCATCTGCGTACGGGTGAGATCACCGGCCTGGAAGCCCTGGTCCGCTGGCAGCATCCCGAGCGCGGCATGATCCCGCCGCTCGACTTCATCCCGCTCGCCGAGGAGACCGGCATGATCGTGCCGATCGGCGAATGGGTCCTGCGCGAGGCCTGCCGCCAGGCCGCCGCCTGGAACGCGCGCCGCAAGGACCAGCGCCCCCTGTCGCTGAGCGTCAACCTCTCGGCGGTCCAGCTCGACCAGCCCAACCTCCCGGCCGTCGTCGCCTCCGCCCTCAACAACAGCGGCCTCGCCCCCACCAGCCTGGTCATCGAGCTGACCGAGTCGCTGCTGGTCGACCATCGCGAGTCCACCCTGCGGCAGCTCAACGACATCAAGGCCCTGGGCGTCCGCCTGGCCATCGACGACTTCGGTACGGGCTACTCGTCGCTGGCCTACCTGCGCCGCTTCCCGGTCGACATCATCAAGATCGACAAGAGCTTCGTCGACGACGTCGGCGACGAGCCGACCGCGGCCGCACTCACGCTGGGCATCATCCAGCTCGGCCAGGCCCTCAGCCTCTCGACGGTCGCCGAGGGCATCGAGGACCAGGTGCAGCTGGCCGAGCTGACCGACGGCAACTGCGAGCTGGGGCAGGGCTACTACTTCGCCGAGCCCCTCACCGAGACTGCCCTCGCCGAGCTGCTCTTCCCCGTTTAAGGCGTACGCCGTACGGCATCGGTGACGACGACGGTCATGCTCCATCGTTGCTCTACCGTCGCCCGCACCTGCGCGTCCGCCGTCCGCGAGTCGGTGACGGTGTGCATCCGGTGCATCCTGTCGTCGCACACCACGTCGCGGTCCTCGCCGTCGGTGACCAGCGTGGCGGTCCCCCCACCCAGGCAGGCGATCCGGACGGTGAAGACGCCGCCCGAGATCTCGAACGGCGGCGTCCGGCCCGGGCCGGTGCCGCTCATGACCGGCACCAGCACCTCGTCGGCGGGATCGGTCACGAGCCCGGGCGACGGCTCCGCCGAAGCAACGGGCGACGGTTCTTCGAGAGCAACGGGCGGCGAGCCGGCAAGCGACGGGGCAGCGGACGGCGGGGCCGGGTCGCAGGCCGCGACGACCTGCAGCACTGCCGTGGCCGCCAGCACGGCCGGAAAGCACCGCAACCGCGCGCTCAGCATCGATCTCTCATCGGCGCAGACTAACCGCCGCCGGCACGTCACGGCTGGGGTGGTTCTGTGGGGAGCCGGGCGCCGACGGCACTCGTGCTGTCGTACCCGCGTTCTATGGTGTGGCCGCTGACTGAAGGAAGCAGCCCCCGTGGA
>CAKUMG010001018.1 GCA_934667465.1 uncultured Actinoplanes sp.
GATCCGGGCCTTCCTCGGCAAGCACCTGTGACGACCGGGTTCGTATCGTAGGGGTACCACGGTCGCTCACCCCCTGGAGACCCGCATGCCGCAGCCGCACCGCACCCGGCTCATGATCCCGGCTCTCCTCGGTGCGGCGCTGATCGCGCTCGGCTGCGTCTCGGCCCCGCAGCGCGACGCCGCGACGCCGCCCCCGCGCGAGCAGCAGCCCCCCGCCGGCGCGCCCAAGACGCTCGACCCCGACGTCGACGGCACCGACACCGTCGAGGAGTTCGAGTCCGACGTCGCCGACGCCAAGGAGATCGCCGAGGAATACTGGAACGACGAGTTCCAGGCCTCCAACCTGCGGTTCCGGCCGATCGCGGAGCTGATCCCGTACAACCGGGAGGGCGAGGTCGACTGCGGCGGGCAGGGCCTCGGCCTCAACAACGCGGCCTACTGCTCGGCGGGCGACTTCATCGCCTACGACTCCGACTGGGCGTTCGCGGCGTTCCGCCAGATCGGCGATGCGTTCATCTTCTACCTGCTGGGACACGAGTACGCGCACGCGGTCCAGCGCCGCCTCGACATCCGCAAGCAGTTCACCATCCAGCAGGAACTGCAGGCCGACTGCATGGCGGGCGCCTACATCGGCGACATGGAGAACCAGGGGCGGCTGCGGCTCGAGGACGGCGACCTCGAGGAACTGGCCGCGGGGCTCGACGCGGTCGGCGACGACCCCGGGCAGCCGTGGTTCGCCGAGGGGGCGCACGGGACGGCGCGGCAGCGGACGCAGGCGTTCAGCAACGGCTACAACGATTCGCTGACCGCCTGCGACCTGTCGTAAGGCGCGTCACATCGGGCCCCGCGCGCGCGGTTCGCGAGAGACAATCTCCCTTTCCGGTACGGGACCAGGAGGCTCGCCCTGACTGCACGACACCCGGCAGCGGTGCTGTTCGACATGGACGGCACCCTGGTCGACAGCGAGAAAGTGTGGGACGTGGCTCTGCACGAGCTGGCCGCGCACGCCGGGGGCACGCTGTCGCACGCCGCCCGCGTGGCCATGGTCGGCAGCAGCATGAAGGTCTCGATGCAGATCCTGCGCGACGACCTCGGCCAGCCCGACCGCGACGAGCCCGCCGACATCGCCTGGATCGAGAACAGGGTCGCCGACCTGTTCGCCGGCGGCCTCGTCTGGCGCCCCGGTGCCATGGAACTGCTGCACGCCGTCCGCGCCGCCGGCATCCCCACCGCCCTGGTCACGTCGACCGGCCGGCGGCTCGTCGAGGTCGCGCTCGAGACCCTGGGCCGCGACAGCTTCGACGCCGTGGTCTGCGGCGACGAGGTGAAGGCGCCCAAGCCCGACCCCGCCCCCTACCGGACGGCGGCCGAGCTCCTCGGTGTCCCGATCACGGACTGCGTCGCCATCGAGGACTCGCCGACCGGGCTGGCCAGCGCCGTCGCCGCGGGGGCCGCTGTGCTCGCGGTGCCGGCGGAGCTGGAGCTCGCGCCGACCGACGGGGTTCACGTGCGCGACTCGCTGGTCGGCGTCGACCCGGTGTTCCTGGGCACGCTGCTCGCCCGGGCCACCGAGGCCGGCGAGCTCACCGCCTGACGCTCGGTGCCGTCCCCGCCCGGCGCGCAGCCGTCTTCGCCGCCTGCTGCGGAGCCGTCTTCGCCGCCTGCTGCGGAGCCGTCCCCGCCGCCTGCTGCGCGGCCGTCTCCGCTGCCTGCCGCGCCGCTGTCCTCATCCCCGGCCGCGCCTTTGTCCCCGGTGGTCGCGGCGCCTTCGTCCCCGGTCTTTGCGGCGCCTTCGTCTCCCGTGATCGCGGCGCTGAAGGACTCGCTGCCGGTCGGGCTGGGGCTCGGCCCGCTGGGGCTGGCCCTCGGGGTGCTGGTCGTCCAGTCCGGACTGCCCTGGTGGTGGGGCGCCGTGTTCGCGGGCGTCGTCTACGCGGGCTCGCTGGAGTTCCTGCTGGTCGGGCTCGTCGCCGTGGCCGCGCCGCTGGCCACGGTTGCGGCGACCGCCCTGCTGGTCAACGTCCGGCACGTGTTCTACGCGCTGTCGTTCCCGCTGCACCAGGTCCGCAGCCGGGCCGGCCGGGTCTACAGCACGTTCGCGCTGACCGACGAGGCCTACGCGCTGACCACCGGCGAACAGGCCCGGTCCTGGCCGGGCCGCCGCATCGTCGCGCTCCAGGTGCTGCTCCAGCTCTACTGGGTGGCCGGCGCCACGCTCGGCGGCCTGCTCGGTTCGCTGATCCCGGCAAGCGTCGTCGGACTGGAGTTCGCGCTGACCGCCCTGTTCGTCGTGCTCGCCGTCGAAGCGCTCCGGGCCCGCCGCCGCGACTTCCTCACGCCGGCCCTGGCGCTGCTCGCCGCGCTGATCGCACTGCTGACGTTCCCGCACCAGATGCTGCCGGTCGCCTTCACCCTGTTCACCGGCGCCCTGCTGACCCGCCGGCTCCTGGCCGCGCGCCTCGGTGCCCGCCGATCCTCACGAGCTTCCCGTGCCTGACACCCCGTACCTCATCGCCGCGGTGCTGATCTCGGCCGCGATCACCTGGACGCTGCGGGCCCTGCCGTTCGCTGCCCTCGCCCGGCTGCGCGCCAGCCCGACCGTCACCTACCTGGCCACGGTCATGCCCGCCGGCGTCATGATCATCCTCGCGGTCTACTGCCTCCGCGACCTCCCGCTCGCCCGCCCCGACCGCCTGCTCGTCACGCTCGTCGCGGTCGCCGCCACGGTGGGCCTGCACCTGTGGCGGCGCAGCGCCGTGCTGAGCATCCTCGGAGGTACGGCGCTCTACGTCACGCTCGCCAGCACGCTGCTCGCCTGAGCCGGGTCGCTCAACGCGCCGCCCGCACGCAGCCGCGAGCCCCCGCCGAATCGTTCCGCGCCCAGCCGCCCCGCGCCGCGCTCCTGCGCCGCGCCCCCGCCG
>CAKUMG010001019.1 GCA_934667465.1 uncultured Actinoplanes sp.
GGCTGGGCCGCGCCCTGATGGCGTGACACTTCGGCGTCGCGGAACGCCCGGACGATGTCCCGACGGCGTGACACCCCCGACATCCCACCCGCAGTCCGGGCTGGGCCGCGCCCTGATGGCGTGACACTTCGGCGTCGCGGAACGCCCGGACGATGTCCCGACGGCGTGACACCCCGGCATCGCGTGCGCAGTGCGGGGCTGACTTCGCGCCCTGATGGCGGGAGACCAGCGGTGGCGGGGCGGATCGGGGGTGAGCGGCTCAGTGGACGGCGGGATCCTTGCGGTCGGCGCGCAGGAGGAAGAGCTCGTGCACGAGGTCGACGGCCCAGAATGCGGCGTTGGCGAGGCCGAGGGCCTGCCACCACCACTTGTCGGCGTTCGAGAAGAAGACCAGCGACACGAAGATGAAGCTGGCGTCCTGCAGCACGGCTCGGCGGTTGCCGCGGGGGGCGCGGATCTGGCGGAACGGGTCACGCCCGAGGGCGTCGCGCATTGCCGTGGCGAACCCGGGGCGGCTGAACTCCTGCCGCTGCCAGGCCGACACGGCCTCGTCCAGCGCCGGGGTGATCAGGGTCAGCTCCGCAGTGGACAGCGTGGCGGTCAGGGGGCGTGGGCCGACCGGCAGGGTCACGGTCACGGCGCCACGCCGGTTCGGCTCGGTGGCTTCCCAGGTGTCGATGCCCGCAGTTTACGAATTCCGCGCCACCCGCGCGACCCCGGAACGACGCTCGCGCGACCGCGAAACGACGCCCCGCGCGCACTCCCGGAGAGGCGCGCGGGCACGATTCAGGGACGTGCCGCCCGGGCGAGGGCGGCCGCGCGCTGGCAGCCCCGAGCGATGCTGGACCGCCGTGGCAGTTCAGGGCGGGGGCGGCCAGGCGCAGGCGGCTGGGGGCGGGGGCGGGGGCGGGGCGGGGCGTCAGCCGAGGATGGCGGCGACGGCGGCGTCCACGTCGGACAGGTCGGGGAGGACCGCGTGTGCGCCGGCCGTGTGGAGGGCCGCAGCTGGGACCGAGCCGGTCGCCACGGCCACCGCGCGGGCGTCGGCGGCGAGGGCGCCCGCGACGTCGTGGTGGGTGTCGCCGACGACCACCGGGCGCAGGCTGCGGCCGTACTTGGCTTCGGCGCGCGAGCGGCTGCGGCGTACGAGCGTCTCCCGTACGGTGTCGTCGGTGCCGTAACCGCCCACCGAGGCGTCGAAGGCGTCCGTCAGGCCGAAGGCCTCGATCTTCGCGGCCGCGACCTGGGGCACGTTGCCGGTGACCAGGGTCTGGACGACGTCGTCGCGCGCGGCCAGGGCGGCGAGCACGGCCGGGACGCCCGGCATCAGGGCGCCGCGCGCCGCGAAGAGGTGCCGGCTGCCGTGCACCTCCTCGACGTAGCGGGCGAAGAAGCGTTCCGGGGTGCAGCCCGTCACGCCGTGGCTGTCGAACACCTCCGCGCACAGGCTCAGGTCCGTCCGGCCCGCGAAGTCCGGGTCGATGCGCCAGGCGACGCCGGTGACGGCCGTGAACGCCGTACGCCAGGCCTGTCCCGCGACCCCTCCGCTGCGCAGCAGGGTGTAGTCGATGTCCCACATGACGAGCCGGTGCGTCATCCGGCGAGCCGCCGTTCGATGTGTTCGACCTTCGCGTCGAGCGCGCCCGTGACGCCGGGGCGGATGTCCGCCTTGAGCGAGACGCTGACCCGGGGCGCGTGCGCGGCGACCGCGTCGACCGCCTGCTTGACCACGGCCATCACCTCGTCCCACTCGCCTTCGACGGTGGTGAACATGGCGTCGGTGCGGTTGGGCAGCCCGGAGGCGCGGACGACGCGGACGGCCTCGGCGACGAGGTCGCCGACGGACTCGGAGACGCCGATCGGGGTGACGGAGAAGGCAACCAGCATGGTCGTCATCGTCCCAGAAGCCGGCGCAGCCAGGAGCGTCCGGGCGGCTCGGGTGCGACGGGTTCCACCGCGGGGGGATCGGCGGGAACTTGCGCCGGGGTGAGGATCTCCTCGGCCAGCGACCGCACCCCGGGCAGCATCTCCGGGGTGATCAGCGCCAGCACGGCCAGCGAGTCGAGGATCGTGACGGGCCGGTCCTGCGCCGCCTCGGCTGCGGTCACGAAGCGGCTGCCGACCGTCTCGGCGACCACGGGCCGGCACGTCGGGTCCACCCAGGCGGCCACGACGAGGGCATGGAGCGCGGCCTCGGTGATCCAGTCCTCGATCCCGTACGCCAGTTCCGTCAGCAGTTGCCGGTGCGCGGTCGTGTCGGTCGGGTGCGCGCGGCCGGGCTCCGCCGAGTGCAGCACGCCCAGCATCGCGAACGTCTGCACGCTGCGCTCCCACCAGCCGGGGGGCAGGTCGGGCAGGTCCGCGGGCGCCTCGGGCGGGTGGACCGCCAGCGCCAGCAGCTCCGCGATCGGCAGTTGCCCCAGCGGCAGCGCCTGGTCGTAGGCGGCGAGCGGGTGCGCCCACACCGGCGTCACCACCCGCAGGGCGAGGGCGACGGCCTCCGGCGAGGGGGGCGGCACGGCGGGTGCGGCCCGGCTTCCCTCGTACGTCCACAGCACCGGCCCGCTGCGCAGCGGCGTCACCATGTCGGCGGGCGGCTCACCGCCCACGTCGATCCGCAGCGCCGGGAAGCGGCGGCGCGCCAGGGCCAGCGCGCTCGGAACCTCCAATGCGGACAGTGTCATCTCGCCGGGGGTGCCGCCCTCGGGCAGCTGCGCGAGCATGTTGACCGTGGCCTCGGTGGCGGCGGCGGGCAGCCCCAGCCACGGCCGTCCCCGGGCGCACGTCTCCAGCTCGTAGTGCTCGTGCCCGGACGGCGGATTCTCGCGCGTGTAGTCGGCCAGCGAGATCAGGTGCCGCGCGTCCTTGTCCGCCTCGAAGCGCAGACTGTGCAGGGTGTGCACGAC
>CAKUMG010001020.1 GCA_934667465.1 uncultured Actinoplanes sp.
AAGCTGCTGACCGTGCGGCAGCGGCTGCCGATCGGGTGCAGCCGGGGGGTCCTGTCCCATGGAAAAGGCGCCGCCGGACCGGGGTCCGGCGGCGCCTTCTCGTCAGGTGTGTCAGGCGGTGGGCGCCTTCTCGGCGAGCACCAGCCGCAGCGCCTCCAGCAGCAGGTCGGAGGTGAACGGCTTCTTGACCAGCAACGCGTCCTCCCCGATCAGACCCTTGCTCACCGCGATGTCCTTGGGCAGCCCGGAGATGTAGATGACGCCCAGGTCGGTCCGGAGCTGCGCCGCGCCGCGGGCCAGGTCGCCGCCCGAGACCCCGGGCAGGCCGAGATCCGTGACGAGCACGTCGATGGGGCCGTCGTGGTCCCGGCAGAGGCCGACGGCCTCCTCGGCGTCGCCGGCCACCAGGGTCGAGTAGCCCCGGCGCTCCAGCATCCGCCGCATGATGTCCCGCAGATCCTCCTCGTCGTCCACGACGAGAACGGTGGGGCGCTCCTGTGCAGTCTCCGTCATGGGTGCCTCCTCGGGCAGAGCACGATTCACGCTAACGACCCGGCGTGCCGCGGCGGGCACATTCGGCGCGATCAGAACTGGAGCTTCCACTTGTCGAGGGTGCCGGCGGCGGTGCCGTAGGTGTCTTTGACGGTGAGCGTCCACTTTCCGGCGCGCTTGGTGCCGGACAGGTCGATCGGGTAGGTCTGTGAGAGGTTCGCCGTGGTGTCCGCCTTGTCCGCCGACTTGAGCGAGTACGCCACCCCGGCCGGGCTGATCAGCGTGACGACCAGAGATCCGCGGTACGGGTGCTTGACGGTCACGGTCACCGACGAGCTCGCCGACGCCGTGCCCGAGCAGCCGGTGATCTTCTTCGCGCTGGTGGCCGTGCCCTTCTTGGCGATCGCCCGGTCGGTGCCCATGACGTACGGGCCGCAGACGGCGGCCGCGGCCGGGTTCGTCGCGGACTCGGCGTTGAGGAATCCGGTCCAGAGCAGCTTGTTGGGCGAGCCCGTGCCTGCCTGCGTGACCTTGTTCGGGGTCGACTCGGCGAGCAGTTCCGCGGTCACCTGCGCCGGGGTCCAGCCCGGGTGCTTCGCGACGACGAGCGCGGCCGCGCCGGCGACGAGCGGGGAGGCCATCGAGGTGCCGCTCATGATGCTGGCGGCGGAGTCGGACTTGTAGGAAGCCGACGTGATCTTCACACCCGGCGCGAACAGGTCCAGGCAGCTGCCGTAGTTGGAGAAGGAGGCACGGGCGTCCTTGCTGTCGGTGGCACCGACCGTGATCGCGCTCGACGCCGAGGCGGGCGAGAAGCCGCACGCCTTCTTGTTCTCGTTGCCCGCGGCCACGACGTAGGTGACGCCCGCGGCGACGGACCGGGCGACCGCGGCGTTGAGGGCCGAGCTGGCCGTGCCGCCGACGCTCATGTTCGCCACGGCGGGCAGCGAGGCGTTGCGGGTGACCCAGTCGACGCCGCCGATGATCGCGGAGTACGACCCGACGCCCTTGCAGTCCAGGACCCGGACGCCGACGAGGCTGACGTCCTTGGCCATCCCGTACGTGCGGCCGCCGACCGTGCCGGCGACGTGCGTCCCGTGCCCGTTGCAGTCCTGCGCCGTCGCGTCGTTCTGGATGAAGTCCCAGCCGCTGCTCGCCCGGCCGCCGAACTCGCTGTGCGTGGTGCGGATGCCGGTGTCGAGGACGTACGCGGTCACGTCCGCCGCGGACGGGTGGGAGTACGTCTTCGAGAGCGGCAGGGACCGCTGGTCGGCGCGGTCCAGGCCCCAGACGGGGTTGTACTGGGTGCTGACGTCGGCGAGCCGGACGGTCGCGTCCTGCTCGACATAGGCGACCTCGGAGCTGGCTGCCAGGCGCCGGGCCTCCAGCTGGGTCATGTCCGCCTGGAACCCGCGCACGGTGGCGGACCAGCTCTGCTCCACCTCGCCGCCGTACCGGTTCGCCAGGGCGCGCGCGGTGCCCGGGACCTCCGCCGCGGTCGCGTCCTTGAGCACCACGATGTAGCTGTCGCTGATGGCACCCGCAGCCGCCGCCCGGACCGTGCCGAGCGGCAGGGCACCGGGTGTTCCGGCGTACGCGGTGCCGGCCACTCCGGTCACCGCGGCCGCCGTGGCGATACCGGCGGTCAGCGCGAAGCGCGCGGCGCGACGCCGGCCGTCGTTGTGGGTCATCAACAGGGTCTCCTCCTCGTCGGGAACCGGCGCGACGGACATCACCCGGTGGGGGCGTGCATGGCGCTGGCTTCGAGGGGAAACAATGGTGTTCCGGCAGAGCCGTGCCGGGACCGCAACGGTTGCGCCTGAGTTGCAGCGATCCGATCCGGGACGCGATCTCTAAGCCGCCCCCGGGGCGGACCGAAGTTCCCCCTGTCAGAACCGATGTACCGTTCATGGAGCACCGCCACGGAGCAAGGAGAGCGCTATGACCAGCTTGTTGTCGCCCGAGATCGTTACTGCCGACTCGCTGACCGAGCGCTGCGACAGCTGCGGCGCCGCCGCAAAGGCCGAGCTCACGCTGGCCGCAGGCGGGAGCCTGGCTTTCTGCGGGCACCACGCCAACAAGCATGCCGAGCGGCTCACGTCCGTCGCCCGCAAGATCACGGTGGAGAAGGGCTTCGACTGGGCCGCGCCGTCGCGTTCGGAGTAGAACTTCCCTAATCGGACTAAACACCGATATATCCTGCGAAGCGATACGCTCGCATTTCCCCGACAGGGGCGATACGACCACTTCGCAAGGGGTATCGGGTGCAGATCGCGGCACAGCACGCGGGCAGGGTGTCCCGGTTCCTCGCCGCCGGCGCGGGAACCGTGGTGGCCGGCCTCGGCGCCATCGGCCTGATCGCCGCGCCCGCGCGGTTCCTGCCGCACGACTTCCGCAGCCCGGCGGCCGCC
>CAKUMG010001021.1 GCA_934667465.1 uncultured Actinoplanes sp.
GGCCGGCCGCGCCGAGGACCAGGCCGCCGAGCAGCAGCCCGGAGCCGGCCAGCGCGACCGGGGGCAGCCCGGCGGACGGGCGCGCGGCGACCACGAAGTAGACGGCGCACCCGATCGCGGCCGTGAACGCCAGCGCGAGGCCGACCGGGTCGACGGCCTGCAGCGCGCCGGGCCCGATGACCAGCACCAGGCCGCCGATGGCGAGCACCGAGCCCAGCAGCACCGCCGGCCGGGGCAGCCGCCGGCTGATCACCGCGGTCCAGAGCACCAGCAGCAGCGGCGCCGTGAACTCCACCAGCAGCGCGGTCGCCACCGGGATCCGGCGGATCGCGGCGAAGTAGGCGAGCTGGGTGAGCGCCACCGCGATGACGCCCATGCCGAGGATGCGCCA
This sequence comes from uncultured Actinoplanes sp., assembly GCA_934667465.1. GTDB lineage: Bacteria > Actinomycetota > Actinomycetes > Mycobacteriales > Micromonosporaceae > Actinoplanes. The sequence goes on from CAKUMG010001021.1 coordinate 392, forward strand.
GCGCCCCTGCCACAGCGCGCCCCACCGCCCGCGCAGCGAGAACGCCACGAACGGCAGGAGCAGCACGGCCGCGGTGAGCGCGCGGACGGTGACGGCGGCGGCCGGGGACCAGCCGGCCTCGAGCAGCGGCTTGATGAACGCACCGGACGTGCCGAAGGAGGCAGCCGACACGACAGCGGCGGCCAGTCCGGCGTACTGCGGCGAGATTTTCACGGCTCTCCCTCAGTGATGAGCTAAATTCGGTTCACCCCTGACGCTAGGACGATGGATGTGAGGAGTCAAATTGCATTTTGCCCCTGACACGGAGGAGGCGCTGGAGTTCGCCGTGGCACTCGCGAACACCGACCCGGGCGCCTCCCGCTCCGGCACCGACGAGCTGAGCACCGTCGGCGAGCTGATCGAGTTCGTGGGCCGCTACACGTTCACGGGGCGGATGGACCACGACGAGGCCGAGCTGCGCGGCGTCCGGCAGACCCGCGCGCAGATCCGCGAGGTCTGGACGCTGGACCGCGACGACGCGGTGCAGGTGGTCAACCGCATGCTGCGCGACGCGCGGGCCCTGCCCTACCTGACCCGGCACGGCGACTCCGACTGGCACATGCACGCCACCGAACCGGACGCGCCGCTGGCCGAGCGGATCGGCGTGGAGGCCGCCCTCGCCCTGATCGACGTCATCCGTACGGGCGAGACCGACCGCCTCCGCGTCTGCGCCGCCGACGACTGCACCGGCCTCTTCGTCGACCTGTCCCGCAACGGATCGAAGCGCTTCTGCACCGTCCGCTGCGGCAACCGGATGAACATGGTCGCCTTCCGCGCCCGCAAGGCGGACAGTTGAGCGACGGGCAGTGCAGAGCGAAGACCTGAGCGACGCGCAGCGCCGGCCAGAGACGTGGGCGAGGCGCAGCGCTTCTGTCAGGCGAGCGATGCCGGGCGAGGCTCGCGGCCCAGCAGCTTGCCGAGCAGCGGGTCGACGCCGGCGAAGAAGCCCCGCTCGGCCGCCTGGTAGATGCCCAGCGTGAACCGGGCGAGGAACTCCTGCGACCCCTGCGCGACCTGCGCCGCGACCCACTCCTCCGGGTCGACGACGACACATTCGACGGTACGGCCGAAGCTCCGGGCCGCGGCCGCCGCGAGCTCCGCGAACGTCGGCGCGGCCCCGGCCGTCAGCGTCACCGGCCCGTCGTGGGCGCCCCCGTCCCGGTGCGCGGCGAGAACGACCGCGGCGGCCTCGGCGGCGTCCTCGCGGGCGGTCCAGGACACCGGGCCGTCGGCGGGCACGGTGACGACGCCGGTCTCGCGCCACGGTCCCGCCATCCAGGGCAGGCTGTGGGCGTAGAAGCCGTTGCGCAGGGACGTCCAGGCGACCCCGGACGCGGCGAGCAGATCCTCCGTGGCGGCGTGGTCGCGGCAGGGCTTGAAGGGCGAGTCCGGGTGGGCGCCCTGGTGGCTCGTGTAGAGGATGCGCCCCACCCCGGCGGCGGCCGCGGCGTCGATGGCGGCGCGGTGCAGCGCCACGGCGTCGGCGCCCGGGTCGCTCGCGGAGACGAGCAGCAGCTGGCTCGCGCCTGCGAACGCGGCCGGCAGTGACGCCGGGTCGGCATAGTCGCCGGGGCGCACCGCCACGCCGAGGTCGGCGAACCTCCTGGCCTTGGCGACGTCGCGGGCCACGACGGCGATCTCTCCCGCCGGGACGTGCTCGAGCAGGTGGCCGACGGTGGCGCCGTTGAGGGCGCCGGTCGCACCGGTGATGACGATCATGGGAAGCTCCCCGCTGTTATCGGTGGTTACGTTTGGACGTTAACAACGGAACACCAGCGATAGCAAGAGGGTGATAACGTTGGAAACATGACGCAGCCCACCAGGCAGCCCGCACGCCTCGAGACCCGGGGACGGCTGGTCGAGGTCGCCACCCGCCTGCTCGCCACCGAGGGCCCCGACGCGGTGACCACCCGCTCGGTGGCGCTCGCCGCCGGAGTCCAGGCGCCGACGATCTACCGCATCTTCGGCGACAAGGACGGCCTGCTCGAGGCGGTCGCCGAGCACGGCTTCGCCGACTACGTGTCCCGGAAACCGCCCGTCGACGACACCGACGACCCGGTCGCCGACCTGCGCGCCGGGTGGGACCTGCACGTCGGCTTCGGCCTGGCCGGCCCCGCCCTGTTCCGCCTGATGCACACGGCGAGGCGCACCCCCGGCGGCCAGGCCACCATCGACGCCGGCATCGACGTCCTGCGGCAGCGCGTCCGCCGCGTCGCCCGCGCCGGCCGCCTGCGCGTCCCCGAGGAACGCGCCGTGCGACTCATCCACGCCGCCGGCACGGGCATCGTCTTCGCCCTCATCGACCAGCCCGCCGGCGACCGCGACGAGGCCCTCGCCGACCTCGCCTGGGAATCGCTCTGCACCACGATCCTGACCGGCCCGCCCACCCCCGCCCGCCCCGCCGCCCCGGCCGCCGCAGCTCCGGCCGCCGCGGCCGTCACCCTGCGCGCGGCCCTGCCCGACCTGACGG
>CAKUMG010001022.1 GCA_934667465.1 uncultured Actinoplanes sp.
GGTGCCGGCGGCCAGCATGCGGCGGGTGTGCTTGGAGCCCTCGGAGCCGGTCATGCCCTGGACGATGACCTTGGAGTCCTTGGTGAGCCAGATAGCCATGTCGTCACTTCCCCGCAGCTGCGAGCTCGGCGGCGCGCTCGGCCGCACCGTCCATCGTGTCCACCCGCTCGACGAGCGGGTTCTTCGCGTCGTCCAGGATCGCCCGGCCGGCCTCGGCGTTGTTGCCGTCGAGCCGGACCACGAGCGGCTTGGTGACGGCCTCGCCGCGCTCGCCCAGCAGCGCCAGGGCCTGGATGATGCCGTTGGCGACCTCGTCGCAGGCGGTGATGCCGCCGAAGACGTTCACGAAGACCGACTTGACGGCCGGGTCGCTCAGCACGACCTCGAGACCGTTGGCCATCACGGCGGCGCTGGCGCCACCGCCGATGTCGAGGAAGTTGGCCGGCTTGACGCCGCCGTGCGCCTCGCCCGCGTAGGCGACCACGTCGAGCGTCGACATGACCAGGCCCGCGCCGTTGCCGATGATGCCGACCTCGCCGTCGAGCTTGACGTAGTTGAGGTTCTTGGCCTTCGCCGCCTGCTCCAGCGGGTCGACGGCGGACTGGTCCACCAGCGCCTCGTGGTCCGGGTGCCGGAACGACGCGTTCTCGTCGAGCGTGATCTTCGCGTCGAGCAGCAGCACCCGGCCGTCGCCGACCTTGGCCAGCGGGTTCACCTCGACCAGGGTGGCGTCCTCGGCCACGAAGGCCTGCCAGAGCTTGACCGCGATGCCGACGATCTCCTCGGCCACCTCGGCCGGGTACTTCGCGGCGGCGACGATCTCGCGCGCCTTGGCCTCGTCCACGCCCTTGACGGCGTCGATGGCGATCTTGGCGACCCGCTCGGGGTCCTCCTCGGCGACCGTCTCGATCTCCATGCCGCCGGCGACGCTGGCGATGCAGAGGAAGGTGCGGTTGGCCCGGTCCAGCAGGTAGGAGAAGTAGTACTCCTCCTTGATGTCCGCGGTCTCGGCCAGCATCACCTTGTGCACGGTGTGGCCCTTGATGTCCATGCCGAGGATGTCGGTGGCGCGGGCCTCCGCCTCGTCGGCACCGTCGGCCAGCTTGACGCCGCCCGCCTTGCCGCGCCCGCCGACCTTGACCTGCGCCTTGACGACGACCTTGCCGCCGAGGCGCTCGGCGATCGCCCTGGCCTCCTGCGGGGTCTCGGCGACGCCGCCGCCCAGCACGGGCAGCCCGTGCCGTTCGAAGAGGTCGCGCCCCTGATACTCGAACAGGTCCACGTGTCTCCTTTCGCTCGCGACGCTTGCCCCGGCAAGCCGCTACCCGCGTCCCGACCTGTGTCCGCGGCGCCTCGTTGCGTCGCCGCCAGCGTGAGAAGAAAACGGCCCGAGGGCCTCGATTCGCAGCCTAGCCACACCGCCGCGAAGTTCGCCCCCGCGGGTGCGCGGTGTGCAAGACCGCACAGTGCGTCCCTGGTGCCCCTTTCGTCACGACGACCCGCCGGGGTCACTGCCGGCGGGAGCGTCACGCGGCGGGGGCGCAAGGACCCACCCCTGCGACGGTACGGCGTCAAAGGCGCCCATCCGCCGTGATCTGCCCGAACGCGGCGGCCCCCGCGACCCGGCCCCGATCCGCCCAGCCCCGGCCCCGACCCGGCCTCGGTCCGGCCTCCGCTCGGCTTCGGTCCGGCCTCGGCCCGCCGAAAAAGTCGGGCGCGGGCGCGTAACCCCCTCGACGGGGTGTCGTTGAGTGTGATGTCGCCGCGCTGAGCGAGGCGGTGGAAGCGGCCGATGCCCTGTCGGTCGAGGGGTGGCGGCGGGGCATCGTGCATGAGGGGCCGGACGTGTGAGGGGTGCGTCCGGCCCCTCCCCTTTTGCTTTCGCCGCCCGGCGGCATTCCGATTGAGTAATCGGCTCGTAGCGCTGCGACACATTCGCGCTCGCCATTTCTCGACAGGCATCAAGACAGCCGTAATCCGATGTGACGTGAATCGCTCGCCCGACCCGGGCCACCCGATCAGGCGACAGGCGTGGTCGCGTTCGCCCGGACCCATTCCACGATGGCGGCCGTCGTGGCGCCCGGGGTGAAGATGCGGGCCACGCCCAGTTTCTCCAGCTCGGCGATGTCGTCCGCGGGGATGATGCCGCCGCCGAAGACGACGATGTCCGCGGCGTCGCGCTCGGCGAGCAGCTCGAGGACCCGGCGGAAGAGCGTCATGTGCGCGCCGGAGAGCACGGACAGGCCGATCGCGTCGGCGTCCTCCTGCAGGGCCGTCTCCACGATCTGCTCGGGCGTCTGGTGCAGGCCGGTGTAGACGACCTCCATGCCGGCGTCGCGCAGCGCGCGGGCCACCACCTTGGCGCCCCGGTCGTGCCCGTCGAGCCCGGGCTTGGCCACGACGACCCTGATCCGTGCTTGCATCTGCGACCCCTTCGGCGCGCGCGGAGACCGACCTGAACGAAGGTTAACCCGCACGGGTTGAACCCCGGAAGCCGGATCTCCGTACTACCGGACGCCGGAAGCGCCTCCAGCGATCTTGCGCAAGCACCATTCGGCGTATTCCACGTCACATTACTTTCCGTCGGGAGTTTGATTACTCAGAGGCAACATTGCGCCTCCTCAGAAAAGCCCACCAACTCGGACAATGCACCGCGAATGCCTGAAGAGAAGTGTCAGGGAATTGGCGCTGCGACTTGTGACCGGCGTTGCGTTTGGCTACCGTGGCTCCCGGTCGTCAACTGGATTAGTCCGGAGCCACGGCGCGGCAAACCACCGTTTCACCAGATGTTCCCCCCGGTGGCCCGCCGTTTCTTGTCATCGACGGAGGGTTGTTCGTGCGTCAGCGCTTGTCGTCTGAGCCCGACCGCTATCGCGGCCGGCGGCGCGTCCCCACC
>CAKUMG010001023.1 GCA_934667465.1 uncultured Actinoplanes sp.
GCAGTTGACCGCCGAACAGGACGAACAGCTCAAGGCGATGGGCTGGCTGCCTCCTAGCCCGACGGCGACCTACAACTGGTGGATCGAACAGGACGCGCCATTCTCCACCGATGAGGGCATCGAGATCGCGACACTGATGGCCGGCGCACTCCGCGATGTCTACGGCATCGCCAGTGTCGCTCAGCTGGAACGGAAGGAATCGAATACCAGTCCGTAGGGCGGGGGCCCCAGCCTTCGACCGCCGCACCGGTCGAGCCGTCCGGATTGCGTGACGGCGCATCGAACGCTCGATGAGGACAGCATGACAGCGGAACCGTGGCATCAGTGGGCGCAGGATCTCGGTCGTCGACTGCCCCTGCTGGAGGAGGGCGACGTGATCGTCCTGCGCAGTGGTGACCACTACACTCAGGATGGGCGCGCCCTGTACCGCGCGTCTCCAGCCAACTGGCAGATCAAGCAGAAGGCGCCCTTCACCACAGCGCAAGGGTTCAGCATCGCAGACCTCATGGTCGGCGCCTTCCAGGACGTCTATGCCGTCGACACCCCCGGCATGATCACGGAGGAGTCCCTCAACATCCTTCTTTGAGGGGAGTCGGCGGTGACTTGGCGTTCAGGTGAACCACCGCCGAACATTCACCAGGGCACCTGAGATGCGGCGACCGGGGGAGAGGAGTTTCGATGCCGCGAATGGCTTGGGAGCAGTTGGCCCTGGAGTTGGGTGATCGGCTGGTGGACCTGGACGAGGGTGACACCATCATCCTGCGTCACGGCATTTACTACACGCAGTGCCAGTTGGCGGACGAACTCCTCGACGTGAACGCCGTGTCCAATCACCACCTGACGCCGGAGAGCCGACTCTCGCCCGATCAAGAGCAGAAGTTGCAGTCGTTGGGGTGGCTGCCGCATCAGGATGCTACGGACGCGACGGACGGGCAGTGAGGTGTCGATGACGGAAACATCGTGGCAGGACTACATGCAGGAACTCGCCGCGCGTCTGCTGCGCCTCGACGACGGCGACACGATCATCTTGCGACACGGCAAGTACTACTCCCAGTGTCAGATGGCGGAGGACTGGCTGCACGTGGATGCGGTCTCGAACCATCACCTGCCGCAGGACCAGCAGCTTTCTGCCGAGCAGGAGGAGCAACTGCTCGCCATGGGCTGGCTGCCGCCCGACCCGCCGAACTATTTCAACTGGTACGTCGAACCCGAGGCGCCGCTGTCCGCCCAGGACGGGGCGCGTCTTGCGGAGATGATGGTTCGCGCCCTGCGTGACGTGTACGGGATCGACCGCGTCGATCTGCTCGAAAAGAAGGAGTTCAACGCTCTCTACTGAGCCGGGAGTGAGCCGGTCAGGAGAAGAAGGTCACCAGGTCGGTGCCGTCGTCGTGGGCGTCGGAGAGCCACTGGAACACGTCGTAGAGGGCCCCGGTGAGCACCGGGTCGATGTCGTCGCGGTCGGAGAGCAGGCCGACCACGGCCAAGGCGTCGGCGGCCGGCTTCAGGTCGGCGTGCGGGGTGTAGCCGACGGCGGGGAAGTCGGTCGTGGGGAGGTCGACCGGCGGGCCGCCGAAGATGAGGCCTTCGATGGTGAAGCCGTTGGGCAGGGCGATGTTCTCGCGGGCCAGGAGCTCGTCCAGTTGCTCCGGGAAGGCGACCCGTACCGGGGTCCAGGAGGTGTCGTCGAGGCGGCGGCCTCGGGTGGCGCACATGTGCTGGAAGAAGTAGCCGTAGAGGTGGGGGACGCTCTCGTCGCGGGGTTCGCCCAGGATCATGTGGCGGGCCACGTCGGCCGGGGTGAGGGAGGTGTCGGCGGCCACCTCCTGGAAGAGGTCGCCGGCGAAGGTTGCGGCGTAGCGGTCGGCCAGGCCGGCGTTGCCGGAGCCCAGCTCGGCTTCGAGAGTGCTGATGTCGACGGCGTAGGCGCTGACCCCGTATCCCATGATCAGCAGTTTACCGGCCGGGCGGATCGATGGGTGACGTGGTGGTAGTCACGGAGCAACGGGGGCCGGTGCGGCGGGATCTCTGTGGCATGATCGGCGTTCCGGCTGGCCAGGGGAGGCCTGCGGGCGCGGGGAACGCGCCGGCTTCCCGGCGGTCGTGGGACGGGGTGCGACGACACCGGGGGAGGGGCTGTGGCCCGGGATTTCGACGCGCAGCTGCTGGAGTCCGTGGCAGTGCGGCGGCGCAGGTTGCGGGATGCCCTGCTGTGGGGGAGTTTGCGGACCCGGCGGTCGGCGTCGGAGGTGCTGGGGCGGATGGTCGCGGGCGCCGTGGTCGCCGCCGTGCTGTGCGCCGGGTGTGTGGGCTGGTCGTTCCTGCAGGACCAGCTGGAGCAGCGTGAGCAGCAGCGCCAGCAGCAGCAGGCCGGTGTGCGGTGAGCGCGGGCTGGACGCGGGTGACGCTGGTCGGCGACGGGCGCCGCGTCGACATGGTGCTGCCGGCCGGTGAGACGGTCGGGCGGTTGCTGCCGGACCTGCTCACGGTGGTGGGGCAGGGCGCCGCGCACCCCGCGCAGCTGCGCCGCCTCGTCACGGTCGGCGGGACCGTGCTCGCCGACCGGGACACGCTCGCGTCGGCGGAGATCGCCGACGGGTCGGTGCTGCGGCTGGCCGGGGCCGAGGATCTGCCGCCCGCGCCCGTCGTGCACGACGTCACCGAGGAGACCGCCGACGACCTGGGCCGCCGGGCGACCCGGTGGAGCGCGCGGACCCGGCGGTGGGTGTCCACGGTGGCGATCGCGGCGATCGTCGCGGTCACTCTGGTTCTCATTGTCGTCCGTACGTCGCCCGGTACGGCCCTGCTCGCCGCCGCGGCCACGGCGGTGGTGCTGGCGGCCGCGGGCGTGGCGTGCGGGTTCCGCCGCCGGTTGCTGGGGGCGGCGCTGCTCGGCGC
>CAKUMG010001024.1 GCA_934667465.1 uncultured Actinoplanes sp.
TCTCGCCGCTGAGAAGCCCGCCGCGCAGAAGCGCGAGGGACAGGCTGTCGGCCGGCTGCCCACCCTCCAGGGGCTGCCAGAAGAGGAACGAGCCGCAGGCGGGGCAGAAGCCGCGCCGGGCGGCGGGGCTGCGGAGCCGGGCATTGCGGCGGTGGACGTCGCCTCGGTCAGCAGGTGGAGCAGGTCGTCGGGGGTGCCGGCCGGGTCGCGGTCGCCGAAGACGCGGGCGACCAGCTCGACGATGTGCGGCCGGTCGTCGTGGCGGTAGATGTGGGCCAGGTCGAGGGCGCCGGACAGGCTCGCCGCGGCGGCGAACCGCCCGGGCTGCCGCAGGGCCAGCTTCATCGCGCCGTAGCCGCCCATGGACAGCCCCGCGACGAACGTGTCCGCGCGCCGGTCCGAGACGCGGAAGAACGAGGCGACCACGCGCGGCAGTTCCTCGGCGAGGAAGGTCCAGTGCTTGAGGCCGTACCTCTCATCGGCGTAGAAGCTCCGGTGCACCTGGGGCATGACGACGGCGAGCCCCTTGGCGGCGGCGTAGCGCTCGATCGACGTGTAGCGGGTCCACGCGGTGTCGTCGTCGGTCAGCCCGTGCAGCAGGTAGAGCACCGGCGGCGGCGCATCCCCGGATCCGCCGCTCACGCCGATCTGGGTGCCGCCCGACTGGGGCAGCAGGACGGTCATCGAGGTGCCCAGCTCGAGGGCCTCGGAGTAGAAGTCGCATCGGATCAACGCCATGCCGCCAGTCTGGCGCCCCGCGGCTCCCAGCGCTTCTGCCCTCGGCCGAAACCGGTCGTGCGGGCGGGTGTCGACTTCGACGTGTGACGGCGCCGGCGGCCGGGGTGGACTGATGGGTATGGGCGGATCATCCGAACGGTCCGGATTTGTTTTGGTTTCGGAGTGGGAACCGCTCAGTTGCCGGCCGGTTGCGACGATGCTTGCGGTGCAGGCAGGTGATGGGCGTCGGGAGGCGTGGGAAATGCGGGTTGCTGGTCGCGTGGCGGGGCGGATCGTCGTGGCGGTGGCGGGGGTCGCCGGGGTGGGGCTGCTGGCCCCGGCCGTCGCGGCGCAGGCGGGGACCGCGCCGAAGCCGGCCGCGACGAGCAAGGCCACGGCCAAGCCGGCGAGCGCCAAGAGCACTGCCACGACCAAGACCGCGAAGGCGGCCGCCGCCATGCTCGGGGCGGGCCTGGTCGCGTACGTGCGGGGTGGTGAGGTCTTCGTCGGCAACGCCGGCAGCGAGCGCAAGCTGACCACCGGCGGCGGCTGGTCGCGGCCGCGGTGGTCGCCGGACGGCAAGCAGCTCGCCGTGCTCAAGGGCGGGCAGCTGTGGACCATGAAGGCCGACGGCAGCGCCAAGCGCCGGATCACCACGCGGGCCGCCGCCGGGCCGTCGTGGTCGCCGGACGGGAAGTCGATCGCGTTCGCGTCGCTGTCCTGCTCGGGCGGGGCCGGGGTCTACACGATCTCGGCGACCGCGGTGAACGCCGTGCCGCAGGTGGTCTTCCCCGGCTACTGCCGCGAGGAGGCGCTGCCGGCCGAGCCCGCCGCGCAGGCCGCCGCGGCCGGGTCGCTGAGCGAGCGGCTGCGTACCGATGACGCGGTGGCGTGGTCGCCGGACGGGACGCGGGTCGCGTTCCGGGGCGGCGACTGCGAGTCCACGTACGACGCCTGCCTCACGATCGGAACGTTTGCGACGGGCGGCGAGAAGACCGTCGCGGCGTACGGGGGCGGCAGCCGGCAGAACTCCGGGTTCGCGGTCGTGCCGTGCTGGCGCGCCGACGGGGCGAAGCTGGCGTGGACCGCGTACGAGAAGGGCGAGACCGCCGCCGGGAACCGGCCCGTGCACGTGATCGAGTACGACACCGCGACCGGGGCGAAGCGGACCCTCGGCGCGGACCTGGACCGGGAGCTCGCCTACATCGACGCCGGGCGGGCCGTGGCGACCGGCACCTACCGCAACGGTTCCTGGGTGATGCTGGTGGACCTGGCCTCCGGCGCGCGCACCGCGTTCCGGGAGGGCTCGCAGCCGAGCGTGCAGCCGGTGCGCTGACACACGGAAAAAGACCGGCCCGGGTTATCCCGGGCCGGTCTTTTTGTGTCATTCAAGAATGCATCGTTGCCGAGGAACGAACGCCGCGGGCGTCCGGCTGGACAGATCGGCACAGGCCACTAGAGTGGCATTCGCTTCCACAGTGGAACACTACTGTCCGGGCCCGATGCCACTCGTTGTTCAGGGATGTTCATGCCCGATACCGCCGTTCCCGCCCGGTCCACTCCGGACGACACCCAGCTCAGGGCCCGGATGCTCCGGCTCGGTGCGCTGCCCGCCGCCTCGGCCGCGCTGTTGTTCGCGGCCGCCGCCGGCTATTTGTGGGCCGACGGGGCGACGACCACGGAAATAGTGCTGATCGCCGCATTCCTGGCCGGTCTCGTGGTGGTCGCGCTGACGGCCGCGCGGGCCGTCCGGGCCGCGGGTCAGGCCGCCGATCGCATTGTCACGCTGCGCGCCGAGGCGGGCGGGGCCCGCGCCGAGATCGCCGCGGCCCGCTCGGAGGCCGCGCAGCTGCGGGCGGATGCGACAGGCCTGCGGTCGGAGGGGGCACGGTCAAGGGCGGAGGTCGCCGCCGTACGGGCCGAGCTCGACGCCGCGCAGGCCCAGGTGACCGCCGCCCTGGGCGAGGCCATGCGCTCGTATCGCGGGTTCGACCTGCCCGGCATCGACATGCTGTGCGCGAGCTTTGAGTACACCACCGCCAAGCAGACCCAGTCGGCCGTGCACCAGTTCGGCTACGAGGGCATGACCAGCGAGCTTTACGGCGTGACCAACTGGGATTTCGACTTCCGCGGCCATAAGCTGCAGGGCGACTGGCAGGCGGCGCTGGGCGTGAC
>CAKUMG010001025.1 GCA_934667465.1 uncultured Actinoplanes sp.
GCCGCATAGTCGGTCGCGTCGATTCCGTTGTCCCGCCGCCCACGACGGGCGCCACCCGCAGACACCCTGAACACTCCTCGCCCCCGCGCTCGTCGCGCGCGTGCCTTGAATGGTGACACGCCAGCACCCGTCAGCGGGAGTGCGTTGTGGCGTGCCGCTCCCGCCGGGCCTGTCGATCTTCACACCTCCCGCCCCGGAATGCCGGGTGACATTCATCGCGTAACGGTCCGCTCAACCGTTCAGGGCCGCGATCAGCTCGGCGGCGCCCGCGCCCCGGGGCAGGTCGCTGACCTGGCCGTCGCCGATCTCCACCACCCGCCAGCGCCCCGCGTCGTCGCGGGTCAGGTCGGCGGTGACGAACGGCAGCCCGAGCCCCGACACCGCGGGGGCGAGCGGCGCCGGGTCGAAACCGGGCGGCGGCGGATCGCCGGGAGTGTCCGGGTGGGCGGTGCTCAGCCGGCACTCGCCGCCGACCCACCAGGTGCGCACCTCGGCGCCGGTGAAGCGCTCGAAGCGGCGCAGCACCCAGCCGCCGGTGAAGTCGTCGTCGCGCAGCTCGCGGAACCGCCGCCCGACGGCCGCGGCCCGCTCGGCGTCGGCCACGTCCGGGATGAACGCGGCCTCGTCCCAGTGATGCTTGAGGGACTTGCTGTAGTCGCGCAGCACGGCCGGCCCCTCGCCCAGCACGGCGCACGCCTTTGCGAACGCCCCGGGGTCGTCGCCGTCCGTCCAGACCGACTCGGGGGTCCAGCCGGTCAGCGCGTCGTACCAGCCGGGCAGCTCGTGGGCCCGGCGGTACTGCGCGGCGCCCGTCCGCAACACCGTGCCCCGCGCGGCCAGGGCGGTCTCGAGCCGCGCATACTGCCCGGCGTGCAGCATCCAGCCCCGGTAGACGGCGTCCTCCCCGGCGGTAACCCGCGCGACGGCGGCGGCGTCGCCCTCCGGGCCGGGCCGGGACAGCGCGTCGTGATCGACCACCGCGACCTCGATCCCCGCCTCCCGGGCCGCGGCGGCCTCGCCGGCGAAGTGCTCGTCCGCCCGCCGGGGGCGCATCGGGTCGGCGGGCACCAGCAGGATCACCGGGACACCGGCCGCCCGGCCACCGGCCCGTAGGTCGTGCCGGCCCGGTCGCGCTCCAGCCAGCCCGTCTCGACCAGCATCCGGCGGGTCGCGGCCACGTCGTCGGTCACCACGGCGAGCCGCCGGTTGAGCGTCTCCTCGTCGCACAGCTCGTCGAGCGCCAGCCAGCGCAGCAGCAGCTCGCCGACCAGCGGGTAGCGCTCGCTCTGCGTCGGCGGCAGCGAGGTCAGCCGGCCGTGGGAGAAGAAGGAGCGCAGCGCCGGATATTCGGCGAGCAGCGCGGCGATCGGCTGGGCCCGGTCCACCGCCGCGGCGACCTCGCGCAGCTCGCCCGGCTTGACGCGGTAGACGCCGTTGCCCGTGCCCGTCGCGAGCCCCACCCCGACGAGGCGGGCCAGCAGGGTGCCCACCTCCTGCACGGGCTTGTCCATCGCATAGGCCAGCTCGGCGAGCGTGACGCCCTCCTCGCCGCGGCGGGTCAGCTCGGCGAACGCCGCGAGCCGGTCGGGAACGGCGAGCTGCGTGAGGATCTCGGCGGCGCGGGCCGCTTCGGCAGACATGCGGCCCACCGTAGTTTCTCGCCGCACCACGGTCACCCGATTACCGGACGGATACGCGACAGCGCGCGGTGGCCGCCGGTGGAAGGCTGACACGAAGCAAGGGGAGGCGCCCATGGACACCACCCGGGACCGGCGGGTCAGCCGCCCATCGCGCGCCAGCGGGCGAGGTTGTGCTTCGCGTCGACCAGCGCGTCGTGCCGCCCCTGCGCGGTCGGCAGCGCCGGCTTGCCCTTGTCGTCCCAGAGCTGGCGCAGGTCCTTGGTGAAGCGCGGGATCGACCGGGGCAGGGCCGGCATCGCGCCCCAGAGCTGGGCGAGCGCGACGTGGTCGTAGGCGGCGTACCAGGCCCAGAGCTCGATCTGCTCGTCCCGGCCGCGGACCGGCTCGGTGAGGAACGCATAGAGGTCCTCGCGGATGCGCTCGCGGGACCGCCACGCGGGGTCGGCGGGGGAGGGGAGCTTGTCGAGCACGTTGCGGCGGACCCACGGGATCGCCTTGGACTCGTCGAACTCGGTGGAGACCGCGTAGAACTCGCGGCCGTGCTCGTCGACCATGCCGATGGACACCAGGTCGACCGTGCGGCCGTCCTCGATGAACTCGCAGTCGTAGAAGTATCGGTAGGCCATCGGCACCATCCTCGCCTATCCGGGTGCGGGCGGCAGCGTCAGGGCCTCCCGGGCGCGGCGCAGCGCCTCCCGGCCGTCGCGGGGGATCGGGCTCAGGCTCTCGCACGGGTCCGGGTCCTCGTCGTCGCAGGCGTCGGTGCGGGCGCCGGCGAGGTGGCGGGCCGCCCGGTCGGCGTGCACGGCCCAGCGCAGGCGCAGCATGACGGGCAGGCCGGCGTGCAGCTCGTCGCCGGTCAGCGGGGCCGCGGCGAGGTAGCCGTCGAGCAGCTCCGCGGAGGTGCCCTCGCCCCCGGCGTAGAGGACGGCGGCGGCCACGTCGTAGAGCAGCGGGCCGGTGCCGCCGGTCCCGGCGTCGAGCAGGCCCGCCCGGCCGGTCGCCGGGTCGATGAGGAACAGCTGCGGCGCCGGGTCGCCGTGCAGCACGCCGTAGGTGAGCCGGTCGGTGACGGTCAGCCGGGTGACGGCGGACAGCGCGTCGCTGATCGCGGGCCGCAGCCAGGGCTCGAGGTCGAGGTGGGCCGCGCCGGCGTCGAGATGGTTCCAGCGGCCGAGGCCGGGATGTTCGAAGGACTGCAGCGTACGGTGCACCGTCCCGAGCCGGTCGCCCCAGAACTGCTGGTC
>CAKUMG010001026.1 GCA_934667465.1 uncultured Actinoplanes sp.
CCCCGTGACCGACCCGATCCGCATCCCCGACGACCTCAAGCCCGTCGACGGTCGGTTCGGTTCCGGCCCGAGCAAGGTCCGCCCGGAGGGCGTCGAGGCGCTCTCCCGGGTGGCGACCACGCTGCTGGGCACCTCCCACCGGCAGCGCACGGTCAAGGACCAGGTCGCCCGGCTGCGCTCCGGGATCGCCGAGTTCTTCGCCGCCCCCGAGGGCTACGAGGTGATCATCAGCAACGGCGGCACCAGCGCGTTCTGGGAGACCGCCGCGTTCGGGCTGATCCGCGACAAGGCCCAGTTCGCCGAGTTCGGGGAGTTCGGGGCCAAGTTCGTCAAGGCGGTCACCGACGCGCCGTTCCTGGCCGAGCCGACCGTGCACCGCGCGCCCGGCGGCAGTGCCGCCCATCTGTCGGCCGAGCCGGGCGTGGATGCGTACGCGAGCGTCCACAACGAGACCTCGACCGGCGTCGCCGTGCCGGTCCGCCGCGTCGCCGGCGCCGACCCGGGTGCCCTGCTGCTCACCGACGCCACCTCGGGCGGCGGCAGCCTGGAGGTCGACCTCACCGAGACCGACGTCTACTACCTCGCGCCGCAGAAGGCGTTCGGTTCCGACGGCGGCCTGTGGATCGCGCTGATGTCGCCCGCCGCCATCGAGCGGGCCTTCGAGATCAAGGCGTCCGGCCGCTACATCCCGCAGTTCCTCGACCTGGTGACCGCGATCGAGCAGTCCCGGCTCGAGCAGACCTACAACACGCCCGCGCTCGCCACCGTCTTCCTCGCCGCCGAGCAGGTGTCCTGGATGAACGCGCAGGGCGGCCTGGGCTGGGCGGCCAAGCGCAGCGCGGACAGCGCCGCGGCGGTCTACGGGTGGGCGGAGCGCTCGCCGATCGCCGCGCCCTTCGTCACCGACCCGGCGCTGCGCTCGAACGCGGTCGCCACGATCGACTTCGCCGACGGGGTCGACGCCGCGACGATCGCCACGGTGCTGCGGGCCAACGGCATCGTCGACACCGAGCCCTACCGCAAGCTGGGCCGCAACCAGCTGCGGATCGCGCTCTACCCGACTGTCGACCCGGCCGACGTCGAGGCCCTCACCCGATGCATCGATTACGTGGCTGATCGACTCTGAACTCCGCGGCGGTGCCGCCCGTACTGACGGGCGGCACTGTTGCCGGCAGAAACGGAGTCGCCGTCATGGCACGGACCGGGATCGACACCTCCATCCTGCACAAAGGGGCGCACAGCGCCTCCTACTTCGACCTCGCGCGCAACGCCGGCGAGGGTGTGGAGATCGTCGACTTCTGCATCCCGTGCAACCCGTACTTCCCGACGCCCGCGATGTTCGACGAGCTGTCCCGCGACCTCAAGAGCATCCTGAAGTACTACCCGAGCGACTCGCACAGCATCACCGCGAAGCTCGCCAGCGTGCTCAACCTGCACCCGCAGACGGTGGCGATGGCGAACGGCTCCACCGAGCTGATCACCTGGATCGACCACCTGCTGATCAAGGAGAGCGTGGCGATCCCGATCCCCACCTTCGGGCGGTGGACCGACCAGCCGCTGGAGACCGGCAAGCGGGTCGACATGTACCCGCTCCAGGAGGCGGACAACTACCAGCTCGACCTGGACGACTACGCGCGCTTCATCCGGCAGCGCGGCTCCCGGGTCGCGGTGATCTGCAACCCGAACAATCCGGACGGCGGCTACCTCCCGCGCCGGGAGGTCCTGCGCTTCGTCGACATGCTGCACGACCTGGACCTGGTGGTGATCGACGAGTCGTTCATCGACTTCGTGGACCAGGAGCGGCAGCCGTCCGTCGCGGCCGAGGCCGGCATCCGGTCGAACATGCTGGTGCTGAAGAGCCTCGGCAAGAACTTCGGGCTGCACGGCATCCGCTTCGGCTATCTGATGGCGAACCCGGCGATCGCGGGCCGGATCGGCAAGGCGCTGCCCAAGTGGAACCTCAACTCGCTCGCCGAGAAGGTCGTCTACATGATCCAGGAGCACGAGGCGGAGTACGAGGACAGCCTGCGCCTGCTCAGCCGCGACCGCCGGGACATGACCGCCGAGCTGGAACGGGTGCCGGGCCTCACGGTCTTCCCGTCACAGGGCAACTTCGTGCTGGTCAAGCTGTCGACCGAGTGGTCCGGGACGGGGCTGCGCGACTACCTGGTCGCCAACCACGGCGTCTACACCCGGGAGTGCGGCAACAAGCTCGGCATGACCAGCCAGTTCATGCGGCTGGTGGTGCGCCCGGCCCGCGACGTGGACCGCCTGATCGACGGGATGATGGACTACGGGCGCCAGTTCCGGGTGCGGCCGGCCTACGAGAAGCCCGCCTACGAGGAGGAGCCGCGCGGCTGGCGGGAGGATCCGCCGGACAACCTCGTGCAGTACCCGTCGCACCGCGCCACGGAGTACTCGAGCCGGCGCGCCGTCAACGGATGATCTTCGCCACCCCGGCCGGCCCGCGGGCCTGATCACGGCGCCGAGGCGTCGCGCCACGCCGATGCGGTTGTATGGGCTTGGTCCCCGTACGTATAAATGGGGTTGGTTCTGGAAAATACTGAGATCATCTTTGCAGGTCAATGAGTTCGACGGCGTGGCTTACCACCATAGGGTGACCAAGACGCGTACGGTGTTCCTCACATGCGCCCGGGCGGCTGAACTCCTGGGTGAAGGCCAGCGACGGGACGGAGGCAACGCATGCGGCCGGTACGCTTCGTCGCCCTTTCCGAGGACGGCCAGGCCCTGGTGCTCGCCGACGAGGTCGGACGACTCCTGGCCCTGCCCATCGACGACCGGATCAGCGGTGCCCTGCACCACGAGGGCGGCACCGCGACCGCGACAGGCGCCGTGGTGGCCGTCGCCGGGGTGGACATCACCC
>CAKUMG010001027.1 GCA_934667465.1 uncultured Actinoplanes sp.
CAGCGGGATGCCGCCGATCGGCCCCACGGCCCCGTCGTCGGTCATCGGCCCGGTGCCGGCGACCACCGCACCCTCGGTCAGGTCGGTGCCGCCCACCAGGTCCAGGATCCCCAGGGTCAGCATCAGCCCGGCCGAGGGCCCGCCCACGTCGTCGACCTGGATGTCCACGTCGAAGGGCGCGTACGGGGTCTCCAGGACCTGGATGCCCAGCGCGGAGCCGCTGCCCTCCTGGGCCGCGCCGGTGGTGACCGTGGCGCTGTGCGCGGCGCTGCTCGACGCCGGGCACGACACCGCGGAGGAGGCCGCCGAGCTGCTGGTCCAGCAGCGGCTGCTGAGCGCCGACCGGGGCGGCGACGGCGTGGTCTGGTACGGGATGCCCCGCCTCACCCGCGCGTTCGCCGCCGAGCGGCTGCCCGCCGAGGAGTCCGCCGAGCAGCGCACCGACGCCCGCCGCCGCGGCTCGGGCGCGCTGCTCGGCCTCCTCGGTCACACGTTCAGGGAGCCATCCGCTCCGTGATCTCGCGGCTCGCCCGGCGGGCCAGGCGGTCGAGGTCGCCGCCGCTGAGAACGTCGCGCATGTAGGCGCGCAGCACGTTCGGCTCGGCCTCGACGTTCGCCCAGGCCGGGTCGACCGGCGGCACCTTGCCGTTGACGGCCGCCGCCAGCGCGGTCGCGGTGGGCGGGTCGCCGGCGACCGCGTCGGCCAGCTGCGCCGAGTTGGGGCCGATCCAGCTGCCCGGCGCCTGCACGAGCTGGGTCTGCACCGGGTCGGTGGTCATCGACTTCACGTACGCGAGGGCGGCCGCCGCGTTCCGGCTGCGCGCCGCGATCGCCAGGTTTGAGCCGCCCAGGAACACGAAGCCGGTGCGGCGGCGGGTCAGCCCCGGGATCGCGAACACGCCCAGCTTGCCGTCCAGCGCCGGGTTCGCCGCGATCGCCTCCTTGTAGTAAACCGGCAGCGACACCATCATCGCGCTGTTGCCCTCGGCGAACACCTGCGACGAGCGCGGCACGTCCTCGTCGCTGCCCGGGGCCAGCTTCGAGTACTCGAACAGCTGGCGGAACTCGCGCATGCCGGCCTTGGCGGCGGGGGTGTCCAGCGCGCCCTGCCAGCGGGTGCCGCGCCGCACGGCGAGCTCGCCGCTGTGGTCCCAGATGAGCCCGGCCAGCGCGTACCAGTAGGTGCCGGGCAGCAGCAGCGCCTGGAACTCCGGGTCGCGCCGGTAGTGCCGCTGCAGCTTCGCGCAGGCGGCCAGCCACTCGGCCCGGGTCCGGGGCACCCGCACGCAGGCCGCCTCGAACATGTCCTTGCGGTAGACGACGATCCGGTTCGACGCGAAGTACGGCGCCGCGTACTGCCTGCCCTCCCAGCGGCCGGAGTCGGTCATCCCCGGCAGCCAGGCGCCGCCGCCCAGCTCGGTGACCCGGTCGCTGAGGTCGGCCAGCCCGCCCTCGGCCGCGAACGCCACGGTCTGGGTGTTGCCGATCTCCACGACGTCCGGGCCGTCGTCGCTCGCCAGCCCGGCGGTCAGCGTGTCCTGGATGTTGTCCCACTTCTGGATCTCCAGCTGCACCCGTACGCCCGGGTTGGCCCGCTCGAACGCCGCGTGCACGCTCGCCAGCGCGGGGTCCGGCACGGAGTACTGCATCAGCCACACGCGCAGGGTCGCGGTGTCCGCCAGGGCCGCCCGGGCCGCGGCCGGCGCGGTTCCTCCGAGGACGGCCGCACCGGCGGCGACGCCACTGGTGATCAACAGGTCTCGACGCTTCATCAGGCTCTCCTTTCGCCGGTCAGCAGCCAAGCAACGGCCGGCTTCGACGGGCTATCGGTACCGGCCGGGGCGGATACCCGATCGATACCGGCGGCTGACTGAATTCGGGCCATGCGAGCACCCGGCCCTCCGACGGTCTCGGTCGTGATCCCCCACTACAACTACGCACGGACGCTGCCGCTCTGCCTGGCGTCGGTGGCGGCACAGACGTACGCCCCGATCGAGGTGATCGTCTCCGACGACGGCAGCACCGACGGCTCGGCCGCGCTGGCCCGCGGGCTCGGCGCCACCGTCGTCGAGGGCCCCAACGGCGGCGTCTCGGCGGCCCGCAACCGCGGGGTCGCGGCCAGCCGCGGCGACATCGTGTTCTTCCTCGACTCCGACGAGGCGCTCGAGCCGGACGCGGTCGCGAACGCGGTCGAGCTGCTCGTGGCCGACCCGGGGCTCGGCTGCGTGCACGGGATCCTGGCCCCCGAGCCGCTGATCGACGACGGGATCGTGGAGCGCTACCGGTCGCTGCACGCCCACCACTGGCGCCGGCGCAGTGTCGGCGAGACCGGGACCGCGCTGTTCGCCCAGGCCGCGATCTGGCGGCGGGTGCTCGACGAGGTGGGCGGGTTCGACGAGTCTCTGCGCGACTCGGAGGACGTCGAGTACAGCAACCGGCTCGCCGGCCGCTACCGGATCATGCTCACCGACCGGATCGTGGCCCGGCACGACGAGGAGCCCCGGCTCGGCCGGCTGCTGGCCGAGCAGGTGCGCCGCTCGCAGCAGCTGGTGCCGACCGTGCTGGCGCACCGGGCGCAGCGCCGGGCCGGGCTGCGCACCACGCCGCTGCCGATGCTCGCGGCCGCCGCGCTGACAGTGCCGAGCCTGCCGCTGGGGCTGCTGCACCCGGCGCTGTTCGCGCTGCCGCCGCTGCTGCTGGCGCTGTTCGTGCTCGCCGACCCGGCGCTGCTGCGGTTCGTGGCCGGGCGCCGCGAGGTCGGGCTGCCCGCGTTCTACGGCATGCACTTCCTGCTGCACCTGGCGATGCTGGCCGGCGCGGCGATCGGCGGGGTCCGGCACGTCGCCCGGCGGCTCACCCCGCGGCAGCGCCGCCTGCTGC
>CAKUMG010001028.1 GCA_934667465.1 uncultured Actinoplanes sp.
CTCTTGTGGAGGACGGACACCGGCGGGATGCGGCCCGTTCGTGGCGGGCGGTGTGCCGGTGGATCGTGGCGGCGGGGAAGCGCCGCTGCGTGGGCACGCGCCGGCGGCTGGTGGCCGCCGGCGCGTACCGGAAAGCTCGTAAGGTCAGCGGGCGCGGTTGACGGCGCTCGTGACCGCCTTGACGGAGGCCGTGACGATGTTGGCGTCGAGGCCGACGCCCCAGATCGTGCGGCCGTTGATCTCGCACTCGACATACGCCGCGGCCTGCGCGTCCTCGCCCGAGGCCAGCGCGTGCTCGGCGTAGTCCAGGACCCGTACCTGGATGTCCAGGGGCTCCAGCGCCTGGCAGTAGGCGTCGATCGGGCCGTTGCCGACGCCGGTGACCGGGCGGCGGGTGTTGCGGTGCCGGATCTCGGCGTCGATCTCCAGCTTGCCGTCCACGGTGGCCGTCGTGTAGCGCTCCAGCTCGAGGATGCCGAACTGCTGGTGGTCGACCAGGTATTCGCCGGCGAAGATCTCCCACATCTGCTGCGGGCCGACCTCGCCGCCCTCGGCGTCGGTCACGTGCTGCACCACGCCGGAGAACTCGATCTGCAGCCGTCGCGGCAGGTCGAGCTTGTGCTCCTCCTTCATGATGTACGCCACGCCGCCCTTGCCGGACTGCGAGTTGACCCGGATCACGGCCTCGTAGGTGCGGCCCACGTCCTTCGGGTCGATCGGCAGGTAGGGCACACCCCACGCGTACGCGTCGACCTCCGTGCCGGACTCCGCGGCCTCCCGCTGCAGCGCGGTCAGGCCCTTCTTGATCGCGTCCTGGTGCGAGCCCGAGAAGGCGGTGTAGACCAGGTCGCCCGCGTAGGGGTGACGCTCGTGCACCGGCAGCTGGTTGCAGTACTCGACGGCGCGCTTGATCTCGTCGATGTCGGAGAAGTCGATCTGCGGGTCGACGCCCTGCGAGAACAGGTTGAGGCCCAGCGTCACCAGGTCGACGTTGCCGGTGCGCTCGCCGTTGCCGAACAGGCAGCCCTCGACGCGGTCGGCGCCGGCCAGCACGCCGAGCTCGGCGGCGGCCACGGCGGTGCCGCGGTCGTTGTGCGGGTGCAAGCTCAGGATCACGCTGTCGCGGCGCGGCAGGTGCCGGTGCATCCACTCGATGGAGTCCGCGTAGACGTTGGGGGTCGCCATCTCGACGGTCGCCGGCAGGTTGATGATCAGCGGGCGGTCCGGCGTCGGGTCGATCACATCGATGACGGCCGAGCAGATCTCGAGCGCATATTCCAGCTCGGTGCCGGTGTAGGACTCCGGCGAGTATTCGTAGAAGATCTCGGTGTCCGGGGTGTGGATCTCCGCGTACTTCTGGCAGAGCCGGGCGCCGGTGGTGGCGATGTCGGTGATGCCGTCCTTGTCGAGGCCGAAGACGACCTTGCGCTGCAGCGTCGACGTCGAGTTGTAGAAATGCACGATCGCCCGCTTGGCGCCGCGCAGCGACTCGAAGGTGCGGTCGATCAGGTGCTCCCGGCACTGAACCAGCACCTGGATGGTCACGTCGTCGGGGATCAGATCCTGCTCGATGAGCTGCCGGACGAAGTCGAAGTCGGTCTGGCTCGCCGCCGGGAACCCGACCTCGATCTCCTTGTAGCCCATCGCGACCAGCAGGCTGAACATGCGCCGCTTGCGGTCGGGGGACATCGGGTCGATCAGGGCCTGGTTGCCGTCGCGCAGGTCCACGGCGCACCAGCGCGGCGCGGTCTCGATCCGGCGGGCCGGCCACTGGCGGTCCGGCAGGTCGATCGGGAACTGCTGCTGATAGGCGGCGTAGCGCTCGAACGGCATCCGGCTGGGCGCCTGCCGGGCGATCGGGTCGACGGTCACATCGCTGGACATGCGGGCTCCTGGGGAGGTTGGTCGGTTCACGAGAAACGACCGGCGCGCGTCAACTCCGCGACGAGGTGCCGGCCTCGGATGGGGCCTCGTCGCGGCAGCGAAGAAGAGTCAGCGCATGCGGCATGTCGATCGTGACCCTACGTGAACTCATCGGCCGTCGCTAACCTTACGCCCGGATCGTGGGATCATCGCCGGTTGTCACGCTCCTGAGGGGCTCGGCCCGACGAGTGAGGGGGCCGTCCCCGGTCCCGTCTCCGGTCCCGTTTCCGTTCCCGTCTCTGTTCCCGAGGACGGCGGGGTGGTGGTCACCGGCGGCGCGTTCATGCCCATCGGCTCGCCACCGGTCACCGGGCCGGGCAGGTCGACGGTCGCGGGTGCCGGCGCCGGCGTGCCGGAGAGCGTCACCGTGCCGAAGGCGACCCGGGCCGCCGTGAGCAGGCCCTCGGGGGAGTAGCAGTAGATGCCGACGTCGACCGGCGCGGACAGCGACGCGGAGATCGAGTCCACGGCGTAGCACTGCCCGGCCGCGCCGGTCAGCGGCTGCGCGGCGCCCACCGACAGGGCGGCCTGGCGATCGATGAAGACCGGCAGCCACTGGCGGAAGACGCGCTGGATCTTCGGGTCGTACTTCTTCGGGACGCGCTCGCCCTGGTCGCCCACGCGCACGCAGGTGGGCGCGATCGGGTTGGTCGCCGACGGGATGGCGCACTGGAACACCCCGGCCTGGGTCTGCGCGATCGAGACGTCCGCGGTGCCGCCGAGGGCGCCGCCCGGGATGTCCACCCGCCAGCTGCCGTCGGCCGCGACCGTCGCCATGATCGAGCGCTGCGCGCGCCCCTGGACGTCGAGCGTGTAGACGGCCGCGAACCGGTGGTCGGAGGCCAGCGCGGCCTGGGCCGCCTCGCGCACGATGGTGTCCGAGGACATCACCGGTCCCTCGGAGGAGTCGTCGGGACGCGGCGGGCGCATCACCCACTTCAGGGTGAGCACGTGGG
>CAKUMG010001029.1 GCA_934667465.1 uncultured Actinoplanes sp.
GGACCTTCTCCCCGCCGACCGCGTCCAGCACGAAGCGGCCCACGACCATGCCCTTGCTGTCCTGCGCGGCGACGAAGCTGCGCTGCTCGGTGGGGTCGGGCTCCTCGCCGTCGGGATCGAGGCGGGCCAGGTAGTGGGCGACGACCTGGCGCAGTTCGGCGTGCGGTCGGGTCGTTGCCACTTCCACCAGCGCCGCCTCCACCGCCGCCACATCCACGCTCTGCGCCTCAGCCGCCGCCAAATGCTCCGCCGAGCAGACCGGGGCGATCCTGGCCACCGCCTCGGGAGCCAGCGCACCGGCCCGAGCGGCCGAGGCCAGGGCGGGCAGATGCTCCAGCGCCCGCCCGTTGCGCACCAGCTGACCGACCGCGGCCGCAGACATCCGGTGGTGTCCGCGCAGCCACGAGGCCATGGTCGCCGCGCCGTCGTGATCGGACGCCTGGGTCTGCTCACCCTCGCGCACCGTCCGCGCCACCTAGGCAGACAGCCGGTTCCCCGCGATCAGCAGCGGCGTCAGCCGGTCCAGCACCGCCGGTCCGAAGCGCGACTTCAGGTCCTGCCCGCCCAGCGCGTCGAGCGACCCGGCGAGACACGCCATCGGAGTCGCACAATCGCTCGAACACATGTACGAAGACTACCGTGAACCTAGGCCCGCGGCCACCCGTATCCGCAGGTCAGAGCCGGTATCCACAGTTTCCGGGCACGGGTTGACGACCACGGCTCAGCGACCCGGCGACGGCAGCAGACCGCGCTCCACCGCGACGTCGGGGTCGGCGGCCTGCGCCGCGTCGACGTACCAGGCCTCGAGCGGGCCGGTCGACAGCGCGCGGGCCAGGCCGCGCAGCATCGCGGAGAGCACGAGCAGCGCGACCGTGCCGGCCAGGCCGAGCAGCAGCAGCCCCGCGGCACCGGCCACCGCCGAGGCGATCAGCACCGGCCGCCGCCCGAGCACGTCGGCCAGTCCCCCGGTGGGCAGCTCGCAGACCGCGACCGTGAGCCCGTAGGCGACCCCGACGACCGCGACCGTGGCCACGCTGAGCCCGCGCTCGAGCATCAGCAGCACGAGCGGCACCAGGTAGAGGCCGGCGGGCAGCCACAGCAGGAAGCTGAGCACCGCGTAGCGGCGGGTGGCCGCGGCGCCGGTCACGACCCCTGCTCCGGGTACGGGAACCCGGCCACCACGATGGACACGTCGGCGGCCGCGGGGTCGGCGGCGTCGCGGACCCTCAGCTCCTCGAGGTGACCGTAGAACCGGTCCCACAGCTCGGTCAGCGCGCCGAGGGTCAGCCGCACCCGCAGGTCGCCGATGCCCGCCGCCTCGGCCCACGCCGGGTCGAGCCGATCCTGCCCGGCCTCGAAGCGCTCCACGTCGGCGATGAGGACCTCGACCTGCCGGCGGCGCATCATGGCCGCGGCCTCCCGCCCGGCGCCGGTGGCCGCCAGCCCGGTGTTGCTGAACCCGGTCGTGCGGTGCACGGCCGCCCAGCGCCGCTCCCGCGGGTGCCGGCGCTCCCCCGGCCCGGCCGGGGCGTCGGCGACGAACCCGTGCCGGGCCAGGATCCGCAGGTGGTAGCTGGTCGACCCGGACTCGGTGCCGAGCCGCTGCGCCAGCTCGGTGGCGGTGGCCGGGCCGTGGGTGCGCAGGGTGGCGAGCAGCCGCACCCGCAGGGGGTGGGCCACGGCCTTGAGATCGGCGGGATCGGTGACCTGACGGTCCGGCGCGGATTCGCTCACGAGGCCGACCCTAACGCATGCAGAGGAAACTCTGCAAAGACTTTTCTGCATGGCCTCGCGCCGCGGGACGAAGAAGTCCGGACCGCGGCCCCAACCTTTCCGGGGGTCGTACCGTCTGAAGGATCATGAAGTTCAGACGAGGCCCGGACATCGACGAGTCCTTCACCGCGTTCGTGGCGACCCGCTCGCACCGGCTGATCGCCCACGCCGAGCTGCTCTGCGGGCATCGCGAGCAGGCCCGGGACATCGTGCAGACCGTGCTCGTCCGGGCGTACCAGCGATGGTCGCGCATCGAGCACGACGATCCGTACGGGTATCTGCAGCGCGCCGTCACGAACGCGGTGACCGACTGGTGGCGCACCGCGCACCAGCGCCACGAACGGCCCGTCGACGTGGTTCCCGACGTCCCCGGCAGCCAGGACGACGCGCTCGACGACCGCCGGGCGCTGCTCGCCGCCCTCGACCGGCTCACCCAGCGAGAACGCGCCGTCGTGGTGCTGCGCTACTTCGACGACCACACCGAGCGCGACGTCGCCACGACCCTCGGCATCAGCGTCGGCACGGTCAAGTCGACCTGCCACACGGCGCTGCGCAAGATGCGCATCGCCCTCGACGACGAGGTCCGCAGCCCGCACTCCCTCCCCGGCACCAAGGAGCAGTCATGACCTCCACCCCCGACGACCTGCGTCACGCCATGAACGACCTGGCCCTGCGCACCGATCCGCTCGACCCGGGCCCGATCCTGCGGTCCGGCAAGCGCCGCCGCACCCGGCGACGCCTCACCGCCGCGGCCGGAGCCGCCGCCGCCCTGATCGCGGTGACCGGAGGCATCGCCGTGCTGCGGCCCGCCGGCAGCACCCCGGCCACCACCGGAGACAGCGCGGCGATGCAGGACCTCGACAATTCGCTGCGCGGGCTGCAGGAGGGGAACTACGCGTTCACCCGTACCGGCGCCTACCTGCTCACCGACATCGTCCGCGCCGAGATCGACGTGGCCGACGGCTACACGGTCGAGTACGACACCTCGATGTCGCTGGTGCAGGTGGGTGACGCGACCTACCTGAAGCCCTCCGGCGAGGGCACGTACGCCGACCCCGCCGTCCTGGACCAGATCAGGAACGCGGGGACCCCGCAGGCCGAGG
>CAKUMG010001030.1 GCA_934667465.1 uncultured Actinoplanes sp.
CCGCGCTCTACATCGGGGTGGCCCGGGCCGCCCGGTCCGCGTTCGCCGCGTTCGCCCGCACCCGGGTGCCGGCGGCGCTGGGCAGGCCGATCGCGCAGACCGAGCGGATCCAGGCCGTGGCCGGCGAGATCGACCTGCAGATCGTGCAGGCCGAAACGCTGCTGCACGGCGCGCTGCTGCGGGCCGAGGCCGGCGAGCTGACCGCGCCCGCCGACTTCTCCTCGATCAAGGTCGCCATCGCCCGCTCGGTGATCGCGGCGACCCAGACCGCCGTCGCCGCGCTCGGCAACCCCGGCCTCTCCCGCCACCACTCGCTCGAACGCCACCTGCGCGACGCCCTCTGCATCCGCGTCCACCCGCCCCAGGAGGACACCGTCCTCCTCGCGGCCGGCCGCCGCGTGCTGAACCCCTGACGAACACGCCCGGCCGCCGAGTGCTCAACCCCTGACGAAATGGACGCCCGCATGAACCTGCGACCCACCCTCGCCGCCCTCGCCGCCGCCACCCTGCTCGCCCTCACCGCCTGCGGCGGCGGCGAGGCCGGCGGCAGTGGCGGCGACGGCACCCCCAAGACCGGCGGCACGCTCAAGGTCTCCTTCTGGCCCGACAACGCCAACTTCTCTTGCGTCGACCCGTTCCAGGTCTACTGGATCGAGCACCGGTCGGTCATCCGCAACTTCGCCGACTCGCTCACCGACCAGGACCCGCAGACCGGCAAGATCGTGCCCTGGCTCGCCGAGAGCTGGGAGATCGGCGCGGACGGCCGCACGTACACGTTCAAGCTGCGCGACGGGGTGACCTTCAGCAACGGCAGGAAGGTGGACGCCCAGGCGGTCGCCGACAACGCCGCCGGGTGGCTCGCCACCGTGCAGGCGACCAACGGCGCCGCGTACGGAAGCTCGTACATCCAGGGCTTGACCGGCGCCAAGGCCGTCGACCCGCTGACCGTCGAGTTCCGGCTCAGCCGCCCCAACTCGTCGTTCCTGCAGGCGACCTCCACGACCAACCTGGCGATCGTCGACCCGGCCGCGTTCCAGCTCGCGCCGGCCGACCGGTGCGCCGGCCAGGGCCTGATCGGGTCCGGGGCGTTCGTGCTCGACCACTACACGCCCAAGAGCGAGACCGTGCTGACCAAGCGGGCCGGCCACCAGTGGGGCTCCGAGCTGTCGCAGAACCGCGGCGAGGCCCGGCTCGACAAGGTGATCTTCAACTACGTCGCCGAGGACAGCGTCCGCACCGGCAACCTGATCAGCGGCGCCACCGACATCGCCTGGCCGCGCAACCCGTTCACCCCGCAGGACGAGACGCTCATCGAGCGCTCCGGCGACGCGGTGCAGGAGCGCTCGCTGCCCGGCCCCACGCTCGCGCTCTACCCCAACACCAGCGCCGGCCGGCCGCTCGCCGACCCGCAGGTGCGCAAGGCCCTCTACCAGGCGATCGACCGCAAGACGTACGCGTCGACGGTCTACGGGCCGGACTACCCGGTCGCGCAGGGCCCGTTCAACGCCACCACCCCGTACTTCACGTCGCTCGAGGACAAACTCGCCTTCGACGTCGCCGCCGCGGGCCGGACCCTCGACGCGGCCGGCTGGACCGCAGGCCCGGACGGCTACCGCTACAAGAACGGCGCCAAGCTCACCCTCGAATACCCGATCTCCGCCGGCGCCACCGGCGCGGAGCTGCTCCAGGCCCAGCTCAAGGCGGCCGGCATCGAGCTGACCCTGCGCACGCTCACCACCGCCCAGCAGGCGACCTACCTGACCGAGGGCGCGTACGACCTGGCCTCGACGTACTTCACCCGCGCCGACCCGGGCGCGCTGCAGTTCATCCTCAACCCCGACGTGTCCAACTCCAAGGCGCTCGCCAAGCAGGCCGCGGCCCCGGAGGTCATCACCGAGCTGCAGGGGCTGTTCCGCAAGGCGACCGAGGCCACCGACGACAAGCAGACCGCACAGACCTACGCCGAGCTGCAGAACTTCCTGATCGACCAGGGCGTCGTCTTCCCGCTCGCCGAGCGGGTGCAGAAGGCCGGCGTCGCGAAAGAGGTGCACGGCTTCGCGTTCACCTCGGAGAGCTTCCTCAAGCTCAACGACGTCTGGAAGGGATGATGGCCCGCTACCTGGCGGGCCGGGTCGTGCAGGCGGTCGCGGTCCTGTGGGCCGCATACACGCTGACCTTCGCGATCCTCTACCTGCTGCCGAGCGACCCGATGCAGCTGCAGCTCGCCGCCGCGGGGATCCAGGAGGACATGCTCACCCCCGAGCAGCTGGCCGCGATGAAGGCGCAGTTCGGCCTCGACCAGTCCATCGCGGCCCAGTACTGGCACCACCTGAGCGGCGTCGTCCGCGGTGACTTCGGCACCTCGCTCACCCAGCAGGCGCCCGTCGCCGACCTGCTCGCCGCGCGGATCGGGCCGACGCTGGTGCTCAGCGTCTGCGCCGCGGTGGTGTCCCTCCTCGCAGGGGCGGCGCTCGCCTACGCGGCCACGTTCGCCCGCTGGAACCCGCTGCGGACCGCGCTCAGCCGGCTGCCGGCCCTGGGCGCGTCGTTCCCGCAGTTCTTCATCGCGCTGTTCCTGATCCAGCTGTTCTCGTTCCAGCTGGGCTGGTTCCCGGCGACCGGTACGGAGGGGATCTCCTCGCTGGTCATGCCGGTGATCACGATCGCGGTGCTGGCCTCGTCGGTGCTCGCCCAGGTGCTCATCAAGAGCTTCGACGAGACCCTGGCCGAGTCCTACATCACCACCGCCCGCGCCAAGGGGCTGTCCCGCTCGGCGGTCCACCTCAAGCACGCGTTCCGCAACGCCGCCCTGCCGGGCATCGTGCAGAGCAAGGTGAACAGCGGCAAGCGGGTCCACCTGGTCGGCATCGGCGG
>CAKUMG010001031.1 GCA_934667465.1 uncultured Actinoplanes sp.
TCCCCCGCCCCCGCATGCGCCCCCTCCCGCAGCCCTGTCATAGCGTCCCGCCCTCACCGCTCCCCGGCAGCCACCGGCTGCGGCACCGGCCCGGCACCGCCCAGCGACTCCCCCTCCGCGTCGATGTGCGGCAGCACCCGGTCCAGCCGGCGCGGCATCCACCACGCCTTCGCGCCGAGCAGGGCGAGCAGCGCCGGCACCAGCAGCATCCGCACCACGAACGCATCGGCGAGCACACCGGCGGTCAGCGCCAGCCCGATGCTCGCGATGATGGACATCGGCGCGAGCGCGAACGACCCGAACACCGCCGTCATGATCAGCGCGGCGGCGGCCACGACGACGGCGGTGCGGCCGAACCCGTCGAGGACCGCCTCGGTGGGGCTGAGCCCCCGGCGGTGCGCCTCGTGGATGCGGGAGACCAGGAAGACCTGATAGTCCATGGCCAGCCCGAACAGGATGCCGACGATCAGGATCGGCAGGAAGCTCAGGATCGGGTTGCCGGCCGGCGCGGTGAACAGGGCGTCGAGCCAGCCCCACTGGAAGACGGCCACGGTCACCCCGAATGCGGCGCCCAGCGACAGCAGGAACCCGAGCGTGGCCGTCAGCGGCACCAGCAGCGAGCGGAACAGCATGACGAGCAGCAGCAGCGACAGCCCGACCACGAGCACCAGATAGGTGACCAGCGCCCGGCGCAGCTCGTGGTTGAGGTCGATGTCGATCGCTGTCTGCCCGGTGACCGCCACGCCGATCCCGGGGAAGGCCGTGTCGCGGATCCGGGTCACCAGGTCGTAGGTGCTGTCGTCGATCGGCCCGCTGTCCGCGACGACCTGCAGCAGCGCGGCATCGCCGGCGGAGCTGACCCCGGCGGGACGGACCGCGGCGACGTCGCCGAGCCCGCCGAGCACGCCGGCGACCTCGGCGGCGCGCTCCCCGGCGCCGGGCCCCTCGAGCAGCACGAGCAGCGGGCTCTGGAAGCCGGCCCCGAACTTCGCGGCGATCAGCTCGTACGCGGCGCGCTGCGTGCTGTCCGGGTCCTCGCCGCCGGGGGTGGTGAGCGCCGTGCGCATCGACAGCATCGGCACGGCGAGCAGCACCAGCGCCGCGATCACCGTGCCGGCTACCAGGGCAGGGCGGCGCACGACGAGGCGGATCCACCGGTCGGGGAACGTGAGCCGGCCGGCGTGCGCGGCGGGCGGCGGCGCGCCGGCCCGTTCGCGGCGCGGCAGGATCCGCGTACCGAGGAGGCCGGTCAGCGCGGGCAGCAGGGTGAGGGCCATCAGCACGGCGACCGCGACGGTGAACGCGGCGGCCAGGCCCATCTCGGTGAGGAACCCGATGCCGACGACCGACAGCCCCGCGAGCGCGATGATCACGGTCGTGCCGGCGAAGACGACGGCGGACCCGGCGGTGCCGGCCGCGCGGCCGATGGCGTCCTGCAGGGTGCGGCCCTCACGCAGCTCACCGCGGACCCGGGCGAGGATGAACAGGCTGTAGTCGATACCGACGGCGAGGCCGATCATCACGGCCAGGGTGGGGGTGGTGCTGCCGACGGGCTGGATCGCCGAGAACGCGAACACGCCGAGCATGCCGACCGCCACCCCGATCAGCGCGACCAGGATGTTCGCGCCGGCCGCGGCCAGCGAGCCGAACGTGGTCAGCAGGACGACGAAGGACAGGATCACGCCGGCGATCTCGCTGGGCCCGCCGACCTCCACCTCCATCGCCACGACCGAACCGCCGACCTCCGCGTTCAGGCCCTGGTCGCGAGCCTGACCGGCGATCGCGAGAACCGCGTCGTACGCGCGGTGTGCGCTGTCGTCGGTCAGCCCGGCGAACGTGATCGTCGCGATCGCGGTGCTGGCGTCGGGCGACACCGACGGGCGCTGCGGGTCGAACGGGTCACTGACGCCGGCGACGCCGGCGACGTCGCGGGCCCGTTCGACCGGCACCCGCACGTCGGCCGCGGTGATCGGGGACCCGTCGCGGGTGGCGAGCACCAGCTGCAGGCTGTCCGCGTCCCCGGCGTCGCCGCCGGCCGGGAAGTGGGTGCCCATCCGGTCCAGGGCGCGGCTCGACTCGGAGCCGGGCATGGAGACGGCGCCGTCACTGAACTTGAGGCCACCGCTCGCGACGGCGGCGCCGAGGCCGGCCGCGATCAGCGCCCAGACGAGGAAGACCAGGCCACGACGGCGCGCACTGGCGGCGCCGAGCCGGTAGAGAAAACGTGCCATGTCGCCAGGAGCCTTCCGCGGGGCCGCACGGCGCGCACCGGCACGCCTCGAACGTCCTCCACGATGCGGTCCGGGCACCCCCGCCGTCGTCCTCCCGCCGCAGGAACCGCGGATACGGCGGCGGCGGTACGGCCCGCGGGTCTACTGCCGCCGCGGTATGCCGAGCGCGCCGCTGTCGTAGACGGCGACGATGAGCGCGGCACGGTCCCGGGCGCCGAGCTTGGTCATCGCCCGGTTCACGTGGGTCTTCACGGTCAGCGGCGAGATGGTGAAGCGGCGGGCGATGTCGTCGTTGCTCAGCCCGGTCGCCACCAGCAGCACGATCTGTGTTCCCGTTCGGTGAGCACGGCCAGGCCGGCGGTGTCCCGCACCGGCGGGGGCGCGGCCGCGGCGGCCCGGGAGGCCAGCGCCGTCATGGCCTTCGGGGACAGCAGGGTGTGCCCGCGGGCCACGACCCGGACGGCGTCGATCACCGCCTCCGGGTCGGCGTCCTTGCCGAGATAGCCGCGGGCGCCGGCGGCCACCGCCTCGACGATGTCCGCGTCGGTCTCGAACGTGGTCAGCACCAGCACCGCGACGTCGCTGTCCGCGCGGATCCGCCGGGTCGCCTCGATGCCGTCCATGCCGGGCATCCGCAGGTC
>CAKUMG010001032.1 GCA_934667465.1 uncultured Actinoplanes sp.
GGTGTGCACCGGGAGGCCGGCCCGGGCGGCGTAGAGGTGCGCGACGACGGCGGCCAGCAGCTCCGCGACGTCGTGGTGCTCCGGGCCCGGCTCCGCCTCGGGGCGGTCGTAGTAGACGTGCAGCGCGCCGACGAGCAGCCCGCTGATCTCGCAGCGCGCCACCAGCACGAGCTGCGCCCCGGTCGGCGGGCCGGCCTCGTCGCTCACCGGGTCGACGCCGGTCAGCCGGGTCCGGACCCCGGCGAGCAGCCCGTCGTCCTCGCGGCTCACCCGCCGGCCGAGGGCCCGCTCGCAGATCCCGGCCGCGGCGACGATGCGCCCGTGGTCGGTGGCGTACTCCGCGAAGCCCGCGCCCACGCCGCCGGTCACGTCGAGCGCGAGCCGGACCACCTGGTTGAGCACGGCGATCCCGGTGTCGCCCGCGTCGATCCGGCCGAGGAGCGCGAGCTGGCCCCGCACGAGAGCGGCATAGTCGGGTCGAACCGGCATGTCTGCGAGTCTGCCTCGCTTCCGGCCTTTTGGGCAGACCGGCACGTGTGGATCTTGCCGAATTCCGCCGGGGAGGTGGCTCTTGTCACACGGGAGGTGCGTTGTCGAGCCTGTCGATCACGAAGCGTGGCCGGTCGCTGATGATTCCGTCGGCACCCTGCGCGAGGACGAGGTCGAGATCCGTGTCGTCGTTGACGGTCCAGACGTACGCCTGACAGCCTGCGGCCCGGAACGTCGGGAGCAGGGCCGGCCGGGTCCGCAGCAGGGCCACCCCGGGTCCGGCGATCCGCGCGCCGAAGGGCAGCCGGCCTTTGCGCACCACGGGCGGCAGCATCTCCAGCAGATAGACGGTGGGCAGCGCGGGCGCCAGGGCCCGGACCCGGCGCAGGGCGAACGCCGCGAACGACATCACCGTCACGTGCAACGGGTCGTCGGCGACGGGCTCCGCGAGGCCGAAGCGGGCGAGCGTTTCGACGAGGCGGCGCTCCACCTCGCCTCCGTACCGTGACGGGTGTTTGGTTTCGATGAGTAGTCGAACCGGCCGCCCCCAGTCACGCAGCGCAGTCAGCAGTCGCTCCAGGGTGAGCAGCCGCGTGTGCTCGGCGGTCAGCTCCTCGACGAAGGGCCCGCGCCACGACCCGAAGTCGAGCTCCTCCAGCTGGGCGAGCGTCTTCGCGCTGACCGGCCCGGTGCCGTTGGAGGTGCGTTCCAGCCGCCGGTCGTGCACGCAGACGAGGTGCCC
Organism: uncultured Actinoplanes sp.; assembly: GCA_934667465.1. Classification (GTDB taxonomy): domain Bacteria; phylum Actinomycetota; class Actinomycetes; order Mycobacteriales; family Micromonosporaceae; genus Actinoplanes. Next base: position 1,232 of record CAKUMG010001032.1, read on the forward strand.
GTCGCGGGTCAGCCGGACGTCGCACTCCACGCCGTCGGCACCCTCGTCGAGCGCACGGAGGTACGCGGCGAGGGTGTGCTCCGGCAGCGCGTCGGCGCCGCCGCGATGGGCGAAGACCAGCGGCCTGCCCGCCGTCGGCGGCGGACCCGGCGGAGTCACAGCACGCGGGCCGGCTGCCCGTTCTCGCTGACGACAGCGCGGCCCTCAGCGGCCCAGTCCTGCATGCCGCCGTCGAGGTTGCGCACGTTGTCCCAGCCGTTGCCCATGAGATAGGAGACGACCTGGCCGGAGCGCCCGCCGGAGCGGCACACCACCACGACCTCGGCGTCGGCAGGGATCTCGGCGAGCCGGGCCGGCACCTCCATCTTCGGCAGGTGGTGCGCGCCGGGAGCGTGGCCGGCGGCCCACTCGTCGGGCTCGCGCACGTCGAGCAGGTAGGCCGAGTCGTCGACCTGGCCGGGCGTCACGCTGGGTACCTGTGGTCCGAACACGGACCAAGCGTAGAACCACCTGTCGCCCGCCACGACGCCCGGGTGCGTCGGAATGTCGTCATCCCGGACGGCGCAACGCAAACGGCGCGGGAGGGCCTCCCGCGCCGTTCGAGGTGCTTCGGGTTACTTCTTCGGGTTGGCCGCCATCCACTCGGTCATGGTGTCGTCGGCCACCGCCTTGTAGAGCCCGAGCGCCTTCTCGCGGTCGGAGACGACGACGCTCTGCCCCTCGATGGTCTCGCTGCCGTTGTTGGGGCTGGTGATGAACGTGAGGTTCTCGCCGCGCAGGCTGCGGAACTGCAGCGCCATGTCGGTGAGAGAGAACTCCTCGTCGGCCGTGACGGCCTTGGTGACCGCCTTGGCGAAGCTGTTGAGCTTGGCCGGGTTGGTCAGCGTGCCGCTGCTGGCCGCCTTGTCCATCAGCGCCTTGAGGAACTCCTGCTGGTGCCGCATCCGGTCGAAGTCACCGCGCGGGAACTGCTTGCGCTGGCGGATCCAGTCGAGGGCGGTGGCGCCGTCCATGTGCATGGTGCCCTTGGTGAACTTGCGGAACGGCTTGTGGATCGAGGTGACGTTGCGCTCGACGGGCAGGTCCACGCCGCCCAGCGCGTCGGTGACCTCCTTGAAGCCGCCGAAGTCGATGGCCAGCACGTGGTCCAGGTGCACGTCGGTCATGCACTCGACCGTGCGGACCGCGCGTGGGAGCCCGCCGAAGGCGAACGCCGCGTTGATCTTCGCGCGGCTGCCGTTGCTGCACTCCGCGTCGTTCGCCGAGGGGATCGTCACCCACAGGTCGCGCGGGATCGAGATCAGCTGCGCGCTCTTGTGGTCCTCGGGGATGTGCATGATGATCAGCGTGTCCGCGCGCCAGGAGTTCGTCGTCTCCTGCGAGGCGTCCGGGTCGCGCGAGTCGCTGCCGACCAGCAGGATGTTGAGCGCGCCGTCCACCGTCTTGGCCGGCCGGCCCTTGGTGATGTCCTCGAAGGCGTTGGTGCGCTTCAGGTCGCCGTTGAGCCCCTCGTCCGGGTTCAGCTCCGGGCTGTAGCCGGGCAGGTGGAACACCTCGATCCCGGCCTCGCGCCCGGCCAACCAGGCGCGGACCTTGGCCGAGCGGTGGACCGGCAGGCGGTCGAGGATGAGGAAGAC
>CAKUMG010001033.1 GCA_934667465.1 uncultured Actinoplanes sp.
GGCCAACACGGCCCGGGTCGCCGCCGCCGCGGCCCTGGCGGTCGCCGCGGCCGAGGACGACGCCCGCTACCGGGCCCTGGCCGCGGAGGCGCAGCGTACCCAGCAGGCCGTCAACGCCTTTCAGCTCGACCAGATCGCCACCCAGGTCCGCTCGGCGCGCAAGCAGTGTGACGAGCTGTGACCTCTTTCTCGTGGCGCCGACCACCCTGAACCGCGGTCCGGGACCCGGCGTGTACTCGTCGGAGCCTGCTGATCGTCCGGAGGACCCGTCTTGTCACATCTGCGCCGCGCCGCCGCCACGGCCGGCACCACGCTCGCGTTCCTGCTGCTGTTCCTGGCCCTGGCCGTCCCCGACCAGGTGAGCCGCCTGCCGGAGGGCTCGCCGTGGTGGGCGTCGGTGGCCCGGCTGCCGATCGAGGCGCTGCTGCTGGTCGCGCTGCTGCTGGCCCTGCAGGGCCGGGTGCGGGTCGTCACCGCGACCGTGCTCGGCGTCCTGCTCGGCCTGCTCACCGTCCTGAAGATCATCAACATCGGGTTCTTCACCGTGCTGGCCCGCGCGTTCGACCCGGTCCTGGACTGGCCGCTGTTCGCCGACGGCTACCGGTTCGTGCGTGACTCGTTCGGCACCGCCGGTGTGGTCGCGGCGATCGCCGGGATCGTCGTGCTCACCGCCGGTGTCCTGGCCGGCATGCTCGCCGCGGTGCGCCGGCTCGCGGCGGTCACCGCCCGGCACGAGCGCACCGCCCGCGCCACGGTCCTCGCCGGGGTCGCGGCGTGGCTGGTCCTGGCCCTGCAGGGCACCTCGTTCGCGCCGACGATCTACGTCGCCGCCGACAGCGCGGCCCTGCTCGCCCGCGACAGCGTCGTCAGCGTGCCCGCCGCCATCCGCGACCAGCGTGCCTTCACCCGCGAGGCCGCCGACGACGCGTTCCGCGACACCCCGCCCGCCGAGCTGCTGACCGGGCTGCGCGGCAAGGACGTCATCGTCGCCGTCGTCGAGAGTTACGGCCGCTCCGCGGTGCAGGACCCCGCCCTGGCCGGCCCGGTCACCGCCGCCCTGACCGACGGCGCGGCCCAGCTCGCCGCGGACGGCTACTCCGCCCGTACGGGATATCTGACCTCACCCACCGCCGGCGGCGGCAGCTGGCTGGCGCACTCCACGTTCCAGTCCGGGGTGTGGATCGACAACGAGCAGCGCTACCGCAGCCTCGTCGCCGGTGACCGGCTCACCCTGACCTCCGCGATGCGCAAGACCGGCGCGTGGCGCACCATCGGCATGGAACCCGGCATCACCTACGCCTGGCCCGAGGGGCGGTTCTACGGCTTCGACAAGATCTACGACTCGCGCACCATGGGCTACGAGGGGCCCGTGCTCGGCTGGGCGCCGGTGCCCGACCAGTTCACCCTCAAGGCGTTCACCGACAACGAGTACGCCACACCCGGGCGGCAGCCCCTGGCCGCCGAGATCTCGTTCGTCTCCAGCCACACCCCGTGGGCGCCCGTGCCGTCGCTGGTCGGCTGGGACACCCTCGGCGACGGCTCCCTGTACGCCGCGCAGGCCGCCGCGGGCAGCACCGCCGGCGAGGTCTGGCAGGACCGGGACCGGATCCGCGCCGCGTACACCGAATCGATCGTCTACTCGCTGCAGACCCTCATCTCCTGGGTGCGCACCTACGGCGACGAGAATTTGGTCCTGGTCGTCTACGGCGACCACCAGCCTGCCCCGGTCGTGGTCGGTGAGGGCGCCAGCCGCGACATCCCGGTCACGGTCGTCGCCCACGACCAGCGGGTGCTCGACCGGATCTCCGGGTGGGGCTGGACCGACGGGCTGCTGCCGGACCCGCAGGCGCCGGTCTGGCCGATGAGCGACTTCCGGGACCGGTTCCTGACCGCCTTCGGACCCACCGGGGCGGCCCCGCCGCGCTGATGCCCGTGCGGCGGCGTAAAGCAGTGGCCGCCGGGACCGCCCGGGCTCTAGCGTGGGCGCCCATGAGCTCACGCACGATCCGGGTCACCGTCCGCGGCGCGTTCGACGCGCTGACCGCCGAGCAGCGGGCCGCCCTGCTCGCCGACGCCGCGCAGCACGACGTGACCAGCGCCGCCTTCACCAGCGAGGGCACCATCACCTACGACATCGCGGCCCGGCCGTTCTTCACGTTCCGCTACGCCGGCACGGCCCGCGACGAGCAGGACATCCCGGCGGTCACCGCGCGCGCCGAGGCGGCGGCCGCGGCGTGGCTGGGGGCGCGCGGGTATGCGTACAAGGATCTCAGCTCGCAGACGACCGACCTGTCGCAGGTCCCGCTGGGCAAACGCGGCCGCCGCGAGGCCGAACGCCGCTCCTGAGCCGGGCGGGCCCGGTCACGGCCTTGCCGCGGCCCGGGTCGGCGGTCAGGCGCATCGTCCCGAACCCGAGGCGGCGCACGGGGCGGGCTCCCAGGCGCGCGGTCATGGTCACAGGGGTCCTCGTCTCTGCCGGGCGTGCAGGTGTCCGTCGTGGGGGTCCGGCAGGCGGGGCGGCAGCGTGCGCTCGTACGCGAAGCCGCCCTTGACCGCGACCCGGCACGAGGCGGGATTGTCGGAACGGTGGAACAGTTCCAGGCGGCGCAGCCGGGGATGCTCGGCCCACGCCCAGCCGGCCAGGACCCGCACCGCCCGGGAGGCGACCCCGCGGCCACGAGCGGCGGCGACCGTCCAGTAGCCGACCTCGGCGACCTCCGGAGCGCGCCCGCCCCGCTTGAGCACCACATTGCCCAGCAGCGTCCCGGCGATCAGCCCGTTCACCAGCGCGATGCCCAGCCCCGCCTCCACCATGGCCATGGCGGAAAAATCGTCCTCCACACCGGCGAAGCGGTTGGCGGGCCGGA
>CAKUMG010001034.1 GCA_934667465.1 uncultured Actinoplanes sp.
TGAGCTCGCGCAGGTGCGCCGACGGCCCCCGGCCCGGGCTCAGCAGATTCGTCACGTACGCCACCACGAGCCCACGCTCCGGGTCGGCCCACCCGAGGCACGCGTTCGACCCGTTGTGCCCGAACGCCAGCCGGCTGCTCCGCCACCCCAGCGGGCTCGGCCGCGCCGGATCGTCGAGCCCGCCCAGCTGGAACCCCGCCGACCAGCGCATGGCCCCACCGAACACCAGGTCGGTCTCGCCCTCGCTGGACGGCGCGACCGCGGGCGCCAGGTCGTCGAGCACCACGCCGTCGAGCAGCCCCTGATAGAACCGGGCGAGATCCCGGGCGGTGGCCGACACCGACGCCGCCGGGATCACCGCCTCCCGCAGCCCGCGCCGGTTGAACCAGAACTGCTGAGCGCCCGCGGCCCCGCGCAGGGGCACCCGCCGCCCCCAGTGCCCGCGCGGCGTACCCAGATGGGTGTCCCGCATCCCGAGCGGCTCGAGCACCTCGCGGCGCAGCACCTCGCGCAGCGGCTCCCCGGTGGCCCGCTGCACCACCTCGCCGAGCAGGAACCCGTACGTGAGCACGTGGTACGCCGCCACCGTCCCGGGCTCGTACGCCGGCCGGGCCGCCACGAGCGCCCGCACGGACCGCTCCCAGCTCGGCGCGACCAGCGCGTCCCGGACGAGACCCCGCCCGTACGGCAGCCCGGCCCGATGCTGCAACACCTGCCGCACCGTGATCCGCCCCTTGCCGTTCGCCGCGAACTCGGGCCACCACCGCGCCACCGGCTCGTCCAGCCCGACGATCCCCCGCTGCGCCAGCCGATGCACCAGCACCGCCAGCAACGGCTTCCCGGCCGAGAACACCAGGAACGGCACGTCGGCCGCGGCACCCCAGCTCCGGTCGACCACCACCCTGCCCCGGTGCAGCACGGTCAGCTGCGCGCTCGCGCCCCGCTCGGTGACCAGCTCGATCGCCCGCCCGACCCCACCGGCATCCAGCCCCGCCCCCGCCACCCGGCTGCGCTCGCCGGCGTTCGTCCACATGCCCGCAAGCATGCCATCACCCGTCAGCCACCCCCACGTACCCGAACCGTCACCCTTCGCGACCCTGCCGCCTCGATCGGGTGAGACCGATGGACGACCCGCATCGCTGACGCTAGAAACGTGCGATGACCAGGACCGAGCACGGCACGTGGCGAGGGGGTGGCGGAGCCCGGTGAAGCCGGCCTACACGGTGCGAGCCCGGGAGGAGGACGGGTGGTGGCTGGCGCGCGTGGTCGCGGCCGGCGAGGGCGCCGACCCGTTCCCCTTGCACGCGCTCACGCAGGCGACGTCGCTCGCCGGAATCGGCGAGATGGCCGGAGACCTGATCGCGACCATCCTCGACGCCGCCGAGCAAAGCTTCGACAGTCACATCATCTACGACCCGGCCCAGGGCGACGCGACCAGCGCGGGCAAGGACGGCGGCACGGCCTGAGCGGCCGGGGGTGTCAGCCGGCGAAGCGGGGCAGCTTCGCCATAGCGACGTAGGCGGCCAGCGACGCCGCGTCCGTGTCGATGCGCCACTTCTCGTCGTAGCCCGGGTGCGTGTCCGTGTCGAACCAGACGACGCCGCCGACGGCGGGGTGGGCCGCGACCCAGTCGGCGAAGAGGGTGATCCAGTCGGCCTTGGTGCGGCCGCCTCGGTCGACCGCGCCGACCTCGGTGATCATCAGGGGTTTGCGGGTGGCGAAGGCCTCGTAGATCGGGTCGAACAGGGTCGCCGGGGTCTCCTTGTGGAGGTTGTAGCCGGAGACGCCGACCCAGTCGACGTACTTGTCGCCGGGGTAGAGGGCGGCGAAGGTGTTCCAGTCCTCGGCCGGGTCGGAGTTCCAGTTCGGGCTCCACACCCAGGAGACGTTGCCGGCGCCCTCGTCGGTGAAGATGTCGTGGATGTGACGCCACGCATCCACGTACCCCTCGGGGTTGTTGTCGTTGCGAGCCGCGCCCCATTTGTACCAGTCGCCGTTCATCTCCCAGCCCCAGCGCAGCAGGAGCGGGCGTTCGTGCGACTTGAGGCGGCGGGCGGCGCGGGCGATGAGGTCGTCGTGGTCGCCGTCAAGGATCTCCTGGTACGCGGTTCCGCGCCACGAGATCATGCCGAAGGCGTGCTCGGGGAGTCCGGCCACGGAGCGTGGGAGCGTGTCCGGCCAGTCGTAGAAGACGTGCACGATGCGCTCGTCCCGGCCCAGCTGGTCGCGGCGCAGCGCCTGGGCCTGCTCGGCGGTCTTGCCGTTGAGGTCGAGGTACGCGCCGAGCAGCGCCTTGCCCTCGCGGAACGGCACGGTGCCGCCACCCTTGGCGACGGCGGCGGGCAGGGGCGCGGCGGAGGGGGCGGCCCACGACGTCGCGGGGTTGGCAGCCACGGGACCGTCGGTGCGCAGGTTGCGGAAACCGGCATAGCCCGCGGCCGGGACCGCGACCGTGGCGGCGAGGCCCAGCACGTGACGGCGGGTCAGCTTGCGGGGCGCCCGGTGGGCACCGCTCATGTCAGGTTCCGGCCGGTGGCGCGCGCGGCCCGGCGGACCAGCCGCCAGCCGGGCTGGGCGAGCTGCTTGAGCCGCGGCAGCAGCGGCGAGCCGGCCCCGCCGACGACGGCGGCCAGGTCGGCGCCGGTCATGCCGGGGGTGGGCTGGAAGCGGGGCACCGCGAAGCGCCGCTCGGCCGGGGTGTGCATGCGGCGGCCGACCTCGGTCGCGTTGTCGTGGCCGGCGGCGAGCACGGCAGCGCGTACCTTCTCGCCGTTGTAGCCGTGCGGGTAGGCGAACCCGCGCACCCGGCGGCCGAGGCGCTGCTCCAGCTCGTCCTTGCTGCGGCCGACCTCCTCGCGCAGCTGCGC
>CAKUMG010001035.1 GCA_934667465.1 uncultured Actinoplanes sp.
GCGCGGTGCCGGGATAGGCCGGGAACGACGGCTGCGGGTAGCCCTGCTGCGGGTAGCCCTGCTGCGGATAGCCCTGCGGATAGCCGTATCCGGGCGGCGGATAGCCCTGCTGTCCCGGGTATGCCGGGTAGGGCACCGACGGGTCCCAGCCACCCTGCGGCTTGCGGAAGTACGCGTTGGCGGCCGGCAGCATCAGCAGGATCAGCGCCGCCAGCAGCGTCAGCGTCAGGAGCACCGTCGTCGTGACCGTGAACGGGCCGTTCCAGGCCGGCAGCTCGCTCTCCAGCCGCTCCTGGATCTCGCGCTCGGTGGGGCCCACGCCGGACGCGGAGTCGAGGTCCATGCTCATGGTGGCCGCGTTGCCGAGCAGGCCGAAGCCGCTGCAGCAGACGAAGATGCCGCCGAGCACCCAGGTGGTGATGCGCGAGCCGTTGCGCCCGCGGTTGTTGAACAGGCCCAGGATCACCAGGCCCGCACCGACCAGCAGGGAGATCACGAGGCCGCCGACCACGGCGACCGCGGCGACCCCCTCGAGGCCGCTTTCGCCGAGCTCGTCGTAGGCGTCGCCGTAGACGTCGACGTAGGTGCCGACGGTGGTCAGCGACACCAGCCCGTCGATCAGCGAGATCGCCGCCGTGGCATAGAGCAGGTAGGTCGAGATCGTGACCACCCGCGGACGCGCGGGTGGTGCCGGGGTTCCCGGGTGCATCGGAGCCTCCTCTTGATCCGTCCACGGTAACGGGCGGGTGCCAGGTTCCCGACCGGCCGACGGTCACCTGGCTGGTATGGCAACATCGCCCGAAGTGAGATGAAATCAGATGAAATACATCGCTCGATCAGGGGGCGACAGAAGCCGATCCCGAGCCATACACTTCCATCTCGTGGCGCGCCGACGGCAGGAGAGTCCTCCGGCGCCGCCCTGTGTCCGACCAGGTCGCCGCTCCCGCCCACCCATCGCAGGAGCCCTGGCAGACCGGTCCCGGGCACCAATCCGATTGCGCAGGCCGCGTGTCCACACCGCGGCCGCCCCACAACCGTTAGGACCGGTGAGTCCCCATGCCCCACGCAGACAACCTGACCGTCGTGCACCATGACGACACCAGGACCCGCTACCAGGATGTCCGCTACCAACTGCAGCGGAACGGCATCCGGATCTGGTCCGACGAGGGCGAGCACGCCTTCACGGACATCCTGATGACCCACTCCTACCGGCAGCGGGAGGCCAAGGCCAGTTAGACCACGAACGTGACGAAGGCCCCGAGGAGACTCGGGGCCTTCGTGCTGTCCGGGCCGGGTCAGCCGCGGGTCACCCGCAGGCCGTCCTTGGCGTCGTTGACCTCGACCACGACGGTGTCGCCGTCGACGATCTCCCCCGCCAGCAGCGCCTTCGCCAGCGAGTCGCCGATCGCCGACTGCACCAGGCGGCGCAGCGGCCGGGCGCCGTAGATCGGGTCGAAGCCGTGCTCGCCCAGCCAGACGACGGCGTCCGGGGTGACGTCGAGGGTGAGCCGCCGGTCGGCGAGCCGGTCGCGCAGCCGGCCGAGCTGGATCTCGACGATCGAGGCGAGATCCTGCGCGGTGAGGGCCTGGAAGACCACGATGTCGTCGAGCCGGTTGAGGAACTCCGGCTTGAAGTGGGAGCGGACGGTCGCCATGACCTCCTCGCGCCGCTCCTCCTCACCCATCGTGAAGTCGGAGATGACCGACGAGCCGAGGTTCGAGGGGAGCACCAGGATCGCGTTGCGGAAGTCGACGGTGCGGCCCTGGCCGTCGGTCAGCCGGCCGTCGTCGAGCACCTGGAGCAGCACGTCGAAGACGTCCGGGTGGGCCTTCTCCACCTCGTCGAGCAGGACGACGCTGTACGGCCGCCGGCGCACAGCCTCGGTGAGCTGGCCACCCTCCTCGTAGCCGACGTATCCGGGCGGGGCGCCGACGAGGCGCGCGACGGAGTGCTTCTCGCCGTACTCGCTCATGTCGATCCGGACCATGGCCCGCTCGTCGTCGAACAGGAAGCCCGCCAGCGCCTTGGCCAGCTCGGTCTTGCCGACGCCGGTGGGACCCAGGAACAGGAAGCTGCCGGTGGGGCGGTCCGGGTCGGCAACGCCCGCGCGGGCGCGGCGAACGGCTCCGGAGACCGCGCTGACCGCGTGCGGCTGACCGACGACCTTGCCCTGCAGCGACTCCTCCATGCGCAGCAGCTTGGCGGTCTCGCCCTCCATCATCCGGCCGGCCGGGATGCCCGTCCACGACGCGATGACCTCGGCGATGTCGTCGCCGCCGACCTCCTCCTTGACCATCGGCGGCTCGGACTTCTCGTCGTCGTCCTCCGCCGCGGCCGCGGACTCGATCTCGCGCTCCAGCGCGGGGATCTCCTGGTATTGCAGGCGGGACGCCTTCTCCCACTCGGCGTCGCGCTGGGCGCGCTCGAGCTCGGCCCGCGTCTCGTCCAGCTGCTTCTTGAGCTCGCCGACGCGGTTGAGGCCGCCGCGCTCGCGCTCCCAGCGAGCGTTGAGCGCGGTCAGCTCCTCCTCGCGGTCGGCCAGGTCGCGGTCGAGCCGCTCGAGCCGGGCGATCGACGCCGGGTCGGTCTCCTTCTCCAGCGCGAGCTTCTCCACCCGCATCCGGTCGACCTGGCGCTGCAGCTGGTCGAGCTCCACCGGGCGGGAGTCGATCTCCATGCGCAGCCGGGAGGCGGCCTCGTCGATCAGGTCGATGGCCTTGTCGGGCAGGAACCGGTCGGTGATGTAGCGGTCCGACAGCGCCGCGGCCGCGACCAGGGCGGCGTCGGTGATCTGGACCCGGTGGTGCGCCTCGTAACGGCCCTTGAGCCCGCGGAGGATGCCGATGGTGTCCTCGACCGTGGGC
>CAKUMG010001036.1 GCA_934667465.1 uncultured Actinoplanes sp.
CGGCGGGACAGGCCGGGCGGGACGACGTCGAGGACTGTCACTCCGCCGGCGACGTGGTGGCGGCCCGGGTCGCGGAGCAGGGCGCGGTCGCCGAGGCGCAGGGGCAGCGGCCGGGCCAGGCGCAGGCGGGCGGTGTCGGCGCCGAGGGGGCGGACGCGGACCGTCAGCGCCGCCGAGCCCAGGTGCAGGGTCAGCGTGGCGGGCAGGTCCGCCACCGGGTCGCCGTGGACGCGGACGTCGATCAGGTCGGTGAGCAGGAACCGTCCCGGGCTGAGCAGGGCGTCGCCGCGGCCCACCTCGTCGCGGGCCAGGCCGCGCAGGTTCACGGCCACCCGGGCGGGCGCTACGACCTCGGTCACGGTCCTGCCGAGGCTCTGCAATCCGCGTACGCGCACCGGCCGCGCATGCCCGGTCAGCTCCAGCTCGTCCCCGGCCCGCAGCCGCCCGGCGCCCAGCGTCCCGGTCACCACCGTGCCCGCGCCCTGCACGGTGAAGGACCTGTCGACCCACAGCCGCACCGGGCCGGGCACCTCGCCGGGCAGCCGCGCCACGAGCCGCCCGAGCGCGGCCCGCACGTCGTCCATCCCGGCGCCGGTGACGGCGCTGACGGCCACGGCCTCGATGCCCGGCCCGAGCGACGTCGGGGCGATCTCCTCCAGGGCCAGCTCGGTGGCGGCGTCCGGGTCCGCGAGGTCGGAGCGGGTGACGACGAGCAGACCATGCCGTACGCCGAGCGCGTCCAGGGCGGCCAGATGCTCCGCGGACTGCGGCATCCACCCCTCGTCGGCGGCCACCACGATCAGCGCCGCGGGCACCGGCCCGACGCCGGCGAGCATGTTCGGCACGAAGCGCTCGTGCCCCGGCACGTCGACGAACGCCACGGTCCCGCCCGGGTCCAGCTCCGTCCAGGCGAACCCGAGGTCGATCGTCATCCCCCGCCGGCGCTCCTCGGCCCAGCGGTCGGGTTCCATCCCGGTCAGCGCCCGGACCAGCGTCGACTTCCCGTGGTCGACGTGCCCGGCGGTCGCGACGACGTGCACTCAGCCCCCCGCCCCGCTCGGCCCGGCGCTGCCCGAGCCGGACGTGGCCCCTGCGGCAGCGCGGTCGTCCGGCCCCGGCCCCGCAGCAGCCACCGATGCGACGGGCCGGCCGGCCGGCCCAGCGGCGCCTAAACGGCCGTCGGAGCCCGGCGCGGCGGCGACTGTCAGAACGGCGGCGACCAGGTCGGCGTCGCTGGCGGGCGGCACGCACCGCAGGTCGAGCAGCAGGCGGCCCTGCTCGACGCGGCCGACGACCGGGACGGCGCCCGTCCGCAGCGGCGCCGCGTACTTCTCGGACAGCGCGAGCGCCCACGACGGCAGTTCCAGCTCGGGCGCGCCGCCACCGCCGACCACGGCCACGGCGGGGACGACCTCCGCCTCGACACCGGCGGCGGTGACGGTGCTCGCGGCGGCTTCGGTACGAGCCCGCAGCGGGCCAGCGGGCGCCCGCAGCGCCTGCCACGTCGGGGTCTCGGGCCCGGTCAGCGTGGCGTGCAGGGCGGCCAGGGTCAGCTTGTCCACGCGCAGCGCGCGGGCGAGGGGGTGGCGGCGCAGCCGGTGGACCAGGTCGGCGTCGCCGAGCAGCAGGCCCGCCTGGGGGCCGCCGAGCAGCTTGTCGCCGCTGGCGATGACGAGGTGGGCGCCGGCGCGCAGGGTGCTCGCCGCGTCCGGCTCGTCGGGCAGCAGCGGATCGGGGGCGAGCAGGCCGGAGCCGATGTCCGCGACCACCGGGACGCCGTGCCCGGCCAGCTCGTGCACGTCCACGGCGCGGGTGAAGCCGCGTACCACGAAGTTGGAGGGGTGGACCTTGAGGACGAACCCGGTCTCCGGGCCGATCGCCGCCGTGTAGTCCTCGAGCGACGTCCGGTTGGTCGTGCCCACCTCGCGCAGCCGCGCGCCGGTGGAGACGAGCAGGTCGGGCAGCCGGAACCCGTCGCCGATCTCGACCATCTCGCCCCGGCTCACGATGATCTCGCGCCCCGCCGCGAGCGCCGTCGCCGTCAGCACCAGCGCGGCGGCACCGTTGTTGACCACGTGCACGTCGCCCGCGTCCGGCACCGCGGCGGCCAGCGCGGCCAGCGCGTCGCGCCCCCGCTTGGCACGCCGCCCGGTGCCGAGGTCGAGCTCCACGTCGGTGGGCCCGGCGGCCTCGGCCATCGCGCGCACGGCGGCCTCGGACAGCGCCGCCCGCCCCAGGTTGGTGTGCAGGACGACCCCTGTCGCATTGAGCACCGTACGCATCCCGCCCGCGCCGCCCGGCAGGCTCGCCACGGCCACGTCCGCCACCGCCTCCGGCGCGATCCCGCCCTCCCTCGCACGCTGCTGAGCGGCGACGACGGCCGCCTTCACGGTCGCGCGCCCCAGCCGTGCGGCGGCTCCCGCCAGTCGCGGGTCGGCCAGCACTGCATCGGTACGCGGTACGCGCCGCCGCGGATCCACCCCGTCACCCTCCCGCCGTCGCCCACCCCGTTCCCCCCGAACCTACCCGCGCCGGCCCCAGCGAACCCGCTCCCCCACCCGACACGCGCACCCCCGCCCAACCGGCCCCGACCCGCCGCCGGCACACCCCGCTCCGCAACGTAGTGCCGCCGTCGGCCCCGGTTACGCGGCCGGCACGATCGGCACGGGGCCGCTCAGCGCCACGGGCGTCGGCGGGGCAGCGGGCCGTTCCACTGTGGTGTTATGTTCCGGGCATGGCAGCGATCAGTCGGCGCTCGTTCCTGTCCCTCTCGGCCGGTGTCCCGCTCGGTGCGGCGCTCTCCGGGCCCGCAACCGCAGCGTGGAAGGCAGCCGGCACGCCCGGCGCCGCCACGGGCGCCGG
>CAKUMG010001037.1 GCA_934667465.1 uncultured Actinoplanes sp.
TGCCCGCGCCGAGCGCCTGCCCGCGCCGAGCGCCTGCCCGCGCCGAGCGCCTGCCCGCGCCGAGCGTCCCGACCGCTGCACACGCCGCCGGGCAGCGTCGGGCGCCCGCCTCGTCCCGCTCTGCGCGACTGCGTGCGTACGCGCGATGAATGTCGAATCGTGGACTCTGCGGCGGAGGCGCGGCGGGACAGGCCGATGCTCGGGGGTGGCCTGCCTCAGCATCGAGAAGGAGCCCGCGATGATCCAGGAGATGGGATTCGGTACGGCGCAGGTGCGGCCGGGGACGGACCGGGTCGAGCTGCGGCCGGGGGAGACGCTGACCGTCGGGCTCGGGGTGAGTGCGGCGCACCCGGACGAGCTGGCGCGGGGGATGGCGAGCGTCTGGACGAACTACGGGCAGCGGGATCCCCGGGAGTTCCGGGCGGTGCCGATGGAGCCCGTCGCGCCGGGGGACCACCATCACGTCGCGTTCCGGGCGACGCTGCCGCCCGCGCGGCGGGGCACCTATGTGGCCACGGCGTTCTTCGAGGCGGGCGGGGTGCGCTACTGGGCGCAGGAGCACTCGTCGACGCCGGCCGGGCGGGACCCGTACAACCTCAGGAATCGTCTCGTCTTCCGGGTGCAGGACCCGGCCGTGGAGACGCTGTTCGTGCGGCAGGTGCCGATCGACAAGGCGAACGCGCGGTCGGACAGCACGGACATCTCGACGATCGACGACATGCTGCGCGACGGCACCGGGTGGTACGGCGTGGAGCAGCTCGCGACGGACGGCGTGGGGTGCGTGTGGCTGCAGGTCCCGTACCGGCTGGATCTGTGGGACAAGCTGGACGCCGTCGACGACGCGGGCAGCGACTATGCGAGCACCGACTGGTTCTCGATCGACCCGGAGCTCGCCGAGCAGGCGCGCGGGGTGCCGGCGTGGGACCTGGACCGGCAGCGGACGCTCGCCAACGACGCCATGCACCGGCTGGTCGACCGGGCGCACGAGCGCGGCATGAAGGTGCTGCTGGAGATCGCCCCGAACCATGTGGGGCACAACTTCATCTTCCGGGACTGGTTCGAGGGCACCGGCGGCGCGGCCGAGGTGCGCAGGCGCGACTACAGCCAGGTGGCCGTCGACGCGGATCAGCTCAAGGAGGTGAACAACCGGCTGCACGACCCGGGCGGCGACGAGCGCCTCAAGGACTACCTGGAGTACATGCTGCCGCAGATGTATGCGGGGCGTTACGCCGACGGGCACTACAACCCGTTCGGGGCGGCGAGCGTGCACGAGACGTACTCGCCGGACTGGTACGGCACGTGGCTCGACGTGAAGCATCTCAACCACGGCGGGCACCCGGGTGAGCACGTCTGGTATGCGCGTACCGAGCAGAACCAGCGCGTGCTCGCGTACATCGGCAGGGTCATGGCCTGGGCCGCGATCGACCTGAACATCGACGGCTTCCGGATCGACCATGCGCTGGGCATGCCGTTCTCGTTCTTCGAGCAGACGCTGCCGTGGGTCGAGATGAAGGTGCGGCAGCAGCGGGGCGAGGACGCGTCCCTGCTGCTCGTGCCGGAGGACCACGACCGCAAGGACTACTCGGCGCGGGTCGGCGACGTCATCCAGTCCAAGGGCTACGAGCAGTTGCTGCACGCGCTCACCCACCAGGACGTCGAGGGCGTCTGGGCCTGGTACGGCAACCCGTACCTGACCGCCGAGTTCGCGGGTACCGGCAACCACGACGAGGTGCGCGGCATGGAGTTCTTCGCGGGCGACCTGCTCGCGTACGGCAATGCGGTCATCACCATGCAGCTGATGGGCGGCCCGATGACCATGCTCGCCGGCGACGAGTTCGGGGAGGGCCAGAAGCTGCGCTTCAAGGCGCGTGGCGGCGTGCCGACCCTGTGGCAGCTGCGCCAGAACACCCTGCCCGACGCGAACCGGCAGCTCGCCTACTGGATCGGCCGCGGCGGGGCGCTTCGGAACGCCCACCCCGCGCTGCGCGGCACGCAGCGCGAGCGGCTGCATTGGCGTGAGACCAGCGAAACCAGGGAGAGCAGCGCCCCGCGGCGGGTGCTGGCCTGCGTCCGGGGCGGCAGCCTGCTGTGCTTCACCAACCTCGACCGCCAGAACTGGGTCACCGGCCGCGTCGAGCTGACCGGCGCCGTCCGGGAGTGGCTGGAGCGGGAACCCGACGCCCACATCCAGGTCCGCGACCTGCTGGGCCTCGACCCCGGCCGGCTGCTGTGGCGGCAACCCGAGCCCGCCCGCGACCTGCTGCGCGACGGGCTGTCCGTGGGACTGCAGCCGTACCAGATCCAGGCTCTTGAACTCACCCGCGTGGCCTGACACCTGACATGGAAGGGGATTCCCCCATGGCCACCAAATTCTCCGACATCCCCCAGTGGGACTCCGTCGACAACCAGGGCGCCGGTACGGCCGTCGCCGACATCAGCGGGGACGGCCGGCCCGACCTCGTCGTCCTGCGGGTGGACAGCCGCCCGGAACGGAACCGGGGCTTCTACCGCATCGGCTGGTCCCTCGACGCCGACGGGGAGGTGACCGGCGGCTGGAGCCCGTGGTTCGAGGTGCCGGACTGGTTCCCCTGGCAGAACGAGGGCGCCGACATCGCCGTCGCCGACGTCGGCGGGCGCCCCGCGCTCGTCGTGCTCATGGTCGACGCGCCGGAGGGCCGGAACCGGGGCTTCTACCGCATCGGCCGGGCC
Organism: uncultured Actinoplanes sp.; assembly: GCA_934667465.1. Lineage (GTDB taxonomy): Bacteria > Actinomycetota > Actinomycetes > Mycobacteriales > Micromonosporaceae > Actinoplanes. The sequence continues at coordinate 2,710 of CAKUMG010001037.1, forward strand.
CTCGACACCGCCGGGGAGATCACCGGCGGCTGGAGCCCGTGGGCCGAGGTGCCCGACTGGTTCACCTGGTTCAACCAGGTGGCCGGGCTGGCGGTCGCCGAGTTCGGCGGCCGCCCCGAGCTGGTCGTCCTGATGGTCGACGAGCCGGC
>CAKUMG010001038.1 GCA_934667465.1 uncultured Actinoplanes sp.
GAACGACACGCGCTTCCCGTACCTGCGCGACTTCGACATCTACGCGGGTCACGACTGGGCGTCCGGGCACGGCTCGTTCGGCTCCGGCAACAACCAGGAGTCCAGCTCCGAGGGGCAGAACTTCGCCAGCGCGCTGATCCAGTGGGGCCAGGTCACCGGCAACACCGCGGTCCGGGACGCGGGCGTGTTCCTCTACACCACCCAGGCGGCCGCGATCCAGGAGTACTGGTTCGACGCCTCGGACACGAACTTCCCGGCCGCGTTCGGGCACAGCACGGTCGGCATGGTGTGGGGCAGCGGCGGCGCGTACGCCACCTGGTTCAGCGCGGAGCCGGAGATGATCCAGGGCATCAACATGCTCCCGATCACCGGCGGCCACCTCTATCTCGGCTACAACCCGTCCTATGTGAACACCAACTACGCCGAGCTGGTGCGCAACAACGGCGGTGCGCCGACCGTCTGGCAGGACATCCTCTGGGAGTTCCAGGCGCTGGGCAACCCGGACGCCGCACTGGCGAACTTCCGGGGGAACAGCGGCTTCACCTCGGAGGAGGGGGAGAGCAAGGCGCACACGTTCCACTGGATCCGCAACCTCGCCGCCCTCGGCCAGGTCGACGCGTCGGTGAGCGCCAACCACCCCCTCGCCAAGGTGTTCAGCAAGAACGGCGCCAAGACCTACGTCGCCTCGAACATCACCGGCTCCGCGCTGACGGTCACCTTCACCGACGGCCGTACGCTCTCCGTCCCGGCCGGCAAGACGGTCGCCAGCGGCGCCACCAACTGGTCCGGCGGCAACGCCTCCGGCGGCGGCACCGTCCCGACGACGCCGCCCACCAGCCCACCGACCACCCCGCCCACCACGCCCCCCACGACCCCTCCTACGACCCCGCCGACGACCACGCCGCCCGGCACCTCGGCCTGGGCGCCCAACCGGGCGTACGCGGCCGGCGCGACCGTGACCTACAACGGCGCCCGCTACCGGTGCATCCAGGCGCACACGTCCCTCACCGGCTGGGAACCCCCGAACGTCCCGGCCCTCTGGAACGCGGCCTGAACCTCGCGTTGTGAGACGGCGGGCCGCATGCCGGCCCGCCGTTCCCGCCTTTGTTCCCGCTCACGACGCGGGTTGCCAGACCACTTCCGGATAGGCGTGCGCCGGGCCGCTCATCAGCGGAGCCGGGCGGTGACGCAGGGCCCGGTCCAGGAAGGCGGCCCCGTACGCCCGGGTGATCCCGGCGGAGCGCCCGCCCGGCAACGGCTGGACCGGGATGCCGACCTGGTCACCGAGGACGGACTCGAACTCGTCTACGAGCCGCAAGCTTGACGGCCATAGCCGCTCGGTCGTATCCGCTCAGGCCGCGGCCCGGACCCATTCACTCAGGCCCAACGGGCGAAACAGCTTCTCTGCTCGGCGCCGGCGTCGCCGATCCAGGCATCGCCTGGCTCCTTCGTGTCGCCGCGAATCACCAGCGCAGCGAGCGACGGCTCATCTCGCAACTGACAGTCATGCGAGATCAAATCCAGCAAGGTGCCGAGACTGATCGGCGGGTAACGCCCGTCGACCGCTGTCGAGAGTTGCCCATAGGTCACGGTTTTCCTGAGCTGGGCAGCTGTCAACAGAGCCGCTCTCGCCAGCGGCACAGCCTCGGCGAGCAGCGGAGTGATGTTGATCGGCCCTCGCCATGAAGTCACCACGGTCGACTCGGACGCGAAATCGATACCAGCCACAGCGCTCGCCTCCGTCATGTTTGATCTCGGACATCCTCCCGGCTGTCTATCTGGACTGCATCGGACGGTCGTATCCACCCGCTCCACCACCTGGCCGAGTCGGATACAGCACGCGTTGTAAAACGTGGCGGGGTCGGGTCGGGTCGGGCGGATCCGGTCGGGGTCGTGGACCGTTGTCAGGTCCGTACTGTCTTCGGTAACGCCGACGCTGCGGAGCTTGACGGCCAGGCGCAGCCGTTCGTTGACCGGTCGTACAAGGCCGGTGCCGTGCCCGGCAGCGGCGAGGTCACGGCCGGATTCCGTGTCTCGCGACGAACTCCAGGAAGTCGGCGGCGACGAGTTCGTCGTCGCCGGTGTCGTGGAAGTGGAACCAGGCCTGGTCGCTGCATCGGCCGTCGACGACGGGGAAGCCCCAGTGATCGCCGGTGCCGACCGGGGCGACGGCGACGAAGTCGCGGTCGGGGAACTCCTGGTCGTTGGCGGTGCGGAGGTCATCAGCTGCCGAGGGGGCCGGCACGAGCGGGAACAGCTGGACGAAGCCGAAGATGCCTCCGCCGTAGCGCGTCATGAAGTCCTTGTACTTGTCCGGCAGGGCGACCGCCAATTCCAGCTCGACGGCGGTGATCTCGGCGGGCGTGGCGGTCAGGCCTTCGACGAGCGTGAAGCCGAATCCGTCCGGGTCTGTGGCCGCTTTGCGGAGTAGTGGTTCCGCGAGCGTCGCGAACTCGGTGATCTCCATGCCGGATCATAACGGGAGCAGGCGGTCCAGGGTGCGGCGGCCGATGTGGCTCATGACGGGGTTGGTGTGCTCGTAGTACCAGACCAGACCCAGCGACTGCTGGAAGGCCCAGGCTCGGCCGCGTGCCCATTCGAGGTCGTCGCAGGCCAGCTCGTCGCGGAGGACCTGGCGCGGGCCGGGGTCGAGGAGGTGCCAGGCGGCGACGAGGTCGAGGGCCGGGTCGGCGGGGCCGAGGCCGCCCACGTCGAGGATGCCGGTCAGGCGGCCGCCGGTGAGCAGGATGTTGGCGGGGATCAGGTCGCTGTGGTTCATGACGTCGGGGGTGTCGCCGCGGGGGAGCTCCCGCATGGCTTCCCACATGCGGCGCAGGCGGGGGACGTCGAGCAGGCC
>CAKUMG010001039.1 GCA_934667465.1 uncultured Actinoplanes sp.
ACATCGTGCAGGCGGTCCGCCGGCTGGCAGCGGGCGCCGGGCCGCTCTCCGTCTCGCCCGCCCGCGCCGGACCCCGCGGGCCGCCCCGGCGTCGTCGGCATCCGCTACGCCGGCACGGACGCGGCACCCCTGCCCCCGCAGGCCGCCGACCTGGGGCTGGGCCTGCTGCACCGGATCGTCCTGCTGCTGCACGGCGGACCCTACGGGCTGCGGTCGGTGCACCTGCCGCACCCCGCGCTCGCGCCCGCCGCCGCGTACACGGGCTTCTTCGGCACCGAGGTCCGCTTCGACCGGCCCGACGCGGTCCTGCGCGTGCCCGGCGGCCTCGCGGGCACGCCCGTCCCCGGCGGCAGCCGCCTGCTGCGCGACCTGGCCATGGACCACCTCGCGAGCACCTCCGGCACACCGCAGGCCGACACCGCGGGCCGGGTGCGGGCGCTGATCGCGCAGGGTCTCGGCTCGGCACCGGTCGGGGTGACCGCGGTCGCGCGCCGGCTGCGCCTGCATCCGCGCACCTTGCAGCGCCGGCTCGCCGCGGAGGGCACGACCTACGAGAACCTGCTCGACGCCGTACGCCGGGACGCGGCTCACCGGCTCATCACCGCCACGACGCTGCCGTTCACGCAGGTCACTGCCATGGTCGGGCTGGCGGAGCAGTCGGCGCTCAGCCGGGCGGTGCGGCGCTGGTACGGGGTCAGCCCCCGCGCGCTGCGGGCTGCTCCCACGGCGGGCGGCCCGTTCCGCTGAGCCGCACGCGGCCCCACGGATCGGGTTCGCCGAGGCGGGCGGCCTGAGGCAACCCGCACTACCGCGGGACGCTGCGCTGGGCGGGCTCGCGGGTGGTCACGTACCTGCGCGATCTCGGTCTTGTCGCCGGTCCCGGCCTGGCCCTCTGGCGCCGCTCCGGCCTGCTCTGACGCGGTTTTTGACTGCCTAGACAATTATCCCGTACGCTCGGAGCGCCGCGCCCGCGGCACCAGCGCGACCCCGAGGAGCAGGCACGTGATCGCTCACACCAAGCACGAACCGACCGGCAAGGTCATCAGCGCGTACTACACGGTCCACCCCGAGGACCGGCAGACGTTCATCGACGCCGTGATCCCGCACCTGACGACGACCGCCCGGCAGGACGGCTGCACGTACTACGTGTTCGCGCAGGACCTGACCGACCCGGACACGATCCACCTCACCGAGGGCTGGCGGGACCAGGCGGCGATCGACGCGCACCTGGCGGACGAGAACTTCCTCGCGGCCGTGCGCGCCGTGCTCGGCGGCGTCCGGATCCTCGACTACCAGGCCGAGATCTACGACGTCGCGGCGCAGGCTGCCGGTGCCGTGCCCGGGGGCGGTCCTGCCCGCTTGTAGGCTCGGTGCCATGGCCCGGCCCCGCAAGTTCGACGAGAACGCCGTCATCGGCCTGGCCGCCCAGGCGTTCGCGGCCGGCGGCTACGGCGGCACGACCCTCGAGGACCTGAGCCGGGCGACCGGGCTGGGCAAGCAGAGCATCTACAACAGCTTCGGCGGCAAACGGGAGCTGTTCCTGCGCGCCCTGGAGCGCAGCGCCTCGTCGCACGTGGAGCGGCTCGTCGAGCAGCTGGGCGCGGGCGACGCCTCCCCGCTGGGGCGGATCGCCGCCCACCTCGACGCGCTCGCCGTGACGTTCAGCTCCGAGGGGCCGCTCGACTCGCTGTTCACCAAGGCGACAGTCGAGCTGGCCGACCGCGACCCGGAGATCGCCGCGGCCGCCCAGCGCGCCTATCGGCGCCTGGAGGACGACTACGCCGCGTGCATTCAGCAGGCGCAGGCCGCGGCGGAGGTCGACGAGAGCCTCGATGCCCGGGCGCTGGCCACCTACTTCGTCGCGGTGACGCGGGGCATGGAGGTGCTCGGCACGGCCGGGGCCGGCCGGGACGTGCTGCAGGGCATCGGAAGGGCCTCGCTGGGTGCGCTCACGGCACCCTCCCGGCGGGCCGGGGCCGCTTCCGCGTGACCCCGGCCGCCGTTTCAGTAGGGATCAGCCGCAGGTCGCCCCGTTGAGCCGGAACCCGGTGGGGGCCGCGGCGTTGCCGGTGTGCGTGGCCTGGTAGCCGATCGAGGTGGAGGCGCCCGCCGCGAGGGTGCCGTTGTAGCTCGCGTTGGTCGCGGTCACCGCGCCGCTGGCCGGGCTGTAGCTCGCGCTCCAGCCGGAGGTGATGGCCTGGCCGTTGGGCAGCGTGAACGCCAGGGTCCAGCCGTTGACGGCGGTGGTGCCCGTGTTCGTGATGGTGATGCTGCCGGTCAGGCCGGTGTTCCAGGCGTTGACCGTGCTGGTGACCCGGCAGGCACCCGACGCCGGCGGGTTGGACGGCGGGGTGGACGGCGGGGTGGACGGGCCGGACGGCGGGGTGCTGGGGCCGCTGCCGCCGGCGGCGGTGATGATGGCGTCGATGATGGACTGCTGGGTCACCGTGGCGTTGCTGCGGTTGAACAGCCCGAAGCCGTGCTGGCCGTTCCAGCCGTTGTCCCAGTAGGCGGTGGCCGCGCCGTTCCGCTTGGCCGCGGCCACCACGGCGCGCGCGTAGTCGGCGCGGTAGCGGTTGTTCGCGGAGTCGTACGTCGTCTTGTCGATCGAGCCGTACTCGCCGACGAACACCGGGTAGCCGCGCGTGACGAACCGGTCGTACACCTTCTTCATCTGGCCGTCCAGGAAGTCCTCCTGGCCCCAGGTCGACTTCTTCGCCGGGTTCGTGGCGTTCGCGCCCCACTGCGTGATGGCGCCGTCCTCCTGGCCCGCGAAGTCCCAGGGGTCGTAGTAGTGCACCGAGATCATGAGGCGCTGCTCGCCGGCCGGGATCGACGACGAGCGGTACTGGTC
>CAKUMG010001040.1 GCA_934667465.1 uncultured Actinoplanes sp.
GCTGGTGGTGCGCCGCGGTCCGAACGCGGGCGCCCGGTTCCTGCTGGACCATGACGTGACCACCAGTGGACGGCACCCCGACAGCGACATCTTCCTGGACGACGTGACGGTCTCGCGCCGGCACGCCGAGTTCCACCGCGACGGCGGGATCTTCACGGTCCGCGACGTCGGCTCGCTCAACGGCACCTACGTGAACCGGGAGCGGGTCGAGTCCGCGACCCTGAGCAACGGTGACGAGGTGCAGATCGGCAAGTTCCGGCTGGTCTTCATCGCCGGCCCGCGGCCGGAGGGCGAGGGCGGCGGGGCGTGAACCCGGCGGGGGCGGCCGCGCAGGACCCGGGCTCGCGCCCGGGCCGCGAGGCTGCGCTGATGAGCATCGGGGAGGTCCTGGCGCAGTTGCGCACGGAGTTCCCCGACACCACGATCTCCAAGCTCCGGTTCCTGGAGGCGGAGGGCCTCGTGGACCCGCAGCGCACCGCTTCCGGTTACCGCAAGTACTCCTGGAACGACGTCGCCCGGCTGCGTTTCGTGCTCACCGCGCAGCGCGACCAGTACCTCCCGCTGCGCGTGATCCGCGAGCAGCTGGAGGCGCTGGAGCGGGGTGACGAGCCGCTGACGAAGCGGCGGCCGTCGCTGGTGGCGGTCGGGTCCGAGGCCGATGTGGCCGCGGATCCGGCCGATGCCCGGGTGTCGCGCGCCGACCTGGTCGAGCGGACGGGCGTGGACGAGCGGCTGCTCGCCGAGCTGGAGCAGATCGGCCTGGTCACGTCGCGGCCGCCGGGGTGGTACGACGGCGACGCGGTGGTGATCATCGAGGCGGTGGTCGGGCTGGCCCGGCACGGCCTGGAGGTGCGGCACCTGCGGGCGTTCCGCACGGGCGCGGACCGGGAGCTGGGGTTGTTCACCCAGTTGCTGGCGCCGCTGGTGCGCCAGCAGGATCCGGCGGCGCGCGCCCGGGCCGCGGAGACGGCCCGGGAGTTGCAGACGTTGTCGCAGCGGCTGCACGCGGCGCTGGTGCGGGCGGGGTTGCGTGACACGCTGGGCCGCTGAGCGGCCCGAGGGGAAGACCGAGGCTCGGTACGCCGCACGGCGGGTCCGGGCCTTTTCCATGCCCGGGGCCGGTCGGCACCCGGCTTCAGCAGCGCGGATGCGTTACGCCCAGCGCTGAACGGGCGCCACGCGCGGGGCGCCCCGGCGTGACGTGAACCGCACCCGTTCGGCGTTCGGTGCCGGGTGCAGCGTCGCTGACCTGGGGAATCGCGGGGATCCGGCCGGGCTGGGCGGGGCCGGGCGGCGGGGATCGGACACCGCCCACGTGTGGCGCCCGCCCCCGGGCGCCCGTGTAACGTGCAGGATAGGGCGGGAAACAGCCTGAAGATCTTCGTTGGCGGTGCTGATCGCTGCGACGGTCGACAGGGCGGCGACGACGTGCGACACGGAGGCGGGCGGTGCGCGAGCTGAGCGTGGTCGGAGTTCGGGTGGAGCTGCCGAGCAACCAGCCGATCGTCCTGCTCAGGGAGGTCGACGGGGACAGGTACCTGCCGATCTGGATCGGCGCGGTGGAGGCGACCGCCATCGCGTACGAGCAGCAGGGGGTGAAACCGGCCCGGCCGCTCACCCACGATCTGCTGCGGGACATCCTGACGGCGCTGAATGCGCCGCTGCAAGCGGTGGAGATCACCGAGCTCAAGGAGAACGTGTTCTACGCCGATCTGCTGATCGGCGACGGCGTCCGGGTGTCCGCGCGGCCGAGCGACTCGATCGCGCTGGCCCTGCGGGTGGGTGCCCCGATCCGGTGTGCCGATCAGGTGCTCACCGAGGCGGGCATCGTCATCCCGGACGAGCAGGAGGACGAGGTCGAGAAGTTCCGTGAGTTCCTCGACCAGGTCCGCCCGGAGGACTTCGCGGGCTGACCGGCGCGTCCCGCGTTCCGGGAAGTCCCCCGGGACGCCGGTGCCGTGCCGTGGCCCCGACGGGTCGCCTGAACCCCCGCCGATGGCGGGGGTTTTCGCGTTCCCGGGCCCCCGCGTGGTACGCGCCGGCAACGACTCCGGCCGGGATACGATGCGGCGCAAGGGACGAATGCGCACCTCCGGGGCACCCGACCGGCCGCACCGCCGCATGATCCGGTCGTCCGAACGCGGCGTGTCGCGGCATTACCTCCCTGTTTCCGGGCACGCTGAGTTATACGCTCATCGGGTCAAGGTGAAGCGGCACCGCGCAGCGGGGAGGTAGTCGCGTGCACGACTCTGATCCACAGGAGGGTCCTCTCGTCGGGGAGAACGGCGAGGTCGGGTACCGCGGGGTCACCGCGTGTCAGGCGGTCGGGATCAGCTACCGCCAGCTCGACTACTGGGCGCGGACGGCGCTCGTGGTTCCCAGCATCCGGGACGCCTCCGGATCCGGGACCCAGCGGCTGTACTCGTTCCGGGACCTCGTGGTGCTCAAGGTCGTCAAGCGCCTGCTCGACGCCGGGGTCTCGTTGCAGAACATCCGCAAGGCGATCGAGACCCTGCGCTCGCGCGGGGTCGAGGACCTGGCCGGCATCACGCTGATCTCCGACGGCACGACGGTGTACGAGTGCCGGTCGCCGGAGGAGGTCGTCGATCTGCTCCAGGGCGGCCAGGGCGTCTTCGGCATCGCGATCGGCGGTGCGTTCAAGGAGATCCAGGGATCGCTGTCGCACCTGCCCGCGGAGCCGGCCGTCCCGCAGCCCGTGGGCCTGCCCGCCGAGCCCGCCGAGGGCGACGAGCTCGCGGCCCGCCGCGCCCGGCGGCGCGCCGGCTGAGCCCGCAGGGCGGTGATCAGGCGTCCGTGCGGGCGGTTACATTCTTCGGGTGACAGATCCATTC
>CAKUMG010001041.1 GCA_934667465.1 uncultured Actinoplanes sp.
GTGCATCGGGACCCCGGCGGTCGCGGCTTTCTAGCGGCCTTTGCGAGGCCGGCCCCTGACTTTCGGGGCCGGCCCCTGTCAGGCCGCTCAGCCGTCGCAGCGCCAGAGCAGGGTGCCGCCCGGCTTCGACGCGTCGCCGCCGTCGCTGATCAGGACCGATCCGGCCACCACCCCGGTGTCCGACAGTCCCGACAGCATGAACTCCTCGTCCTCGGGCGCCCGGAGCGTGACGGTGGTGCCGGCGCGCTGGAGTTGCTCACGGGAGATGATCCAACCCTCGCTGTTGATCGCGTACGCCGTGTCCCCGGCGTCCCAGGTGCCCGTCGCACCGGTGCGCAGATTCCACCACTGGACGGTGCGGCTCGGCAGCAGATGCCCCAGCACCCAGTCACCGCGCACCGCCCGGACCGACGCGCTCTGGCCGGCCGGGACGGCAAGGGCGCGGCCCTCACCCTGCTCGTCCCACACGTACGGCAGGACATCCTCGGAGTACGGCCGGGCATAGGTGAAGCCGGCGACGTCGCCGTCGGTCGTCAGACCGGCGCCCCACGACAGCGCCGGCAGCGGGAGCCGATCGGCGGCGGCCGATCCCGCCTTCCACAACCAGACCTCGCCGATGTCGCTCTCCAGCGACTCCGCCTTGCGGGCGTTGACGAGGATGTCGCCGTCCTCGCCGATCCGCAGATCCCGATCGATGATCCACGAGCCCGCCGGGGTGCGCATCGTCTCCGCGACACCCTTGGTGTAGCGGATGACCGACCTCCAATGGTGGTCGTCGCTGCCGACCGCGGCGACGGTCCCGCTCGCGTTCACGTCGGCCGCCCACACCGACGCCGCGGGCATCGGCAGCGCCTCCGGCCGCTCATCGGTCCACAGCACCGGCTTCACGAACTGGACGTCGGACATCTTCCCGGTCTCCGGGTCCGTTCGCATCGGGGCGCTGCGGTCGTTGCCGACCACGTAGCGCCCGCTCGGGTCGATCGCGGTGGCACCCACGCCGCTGAGACCCGCCGGCGCCGGCAACTCCGTGCCGGCACACCGGGACCCGCCGGCCGCCGGACCGGGCCCGTTCCCCTCACCGGGGTTCGTACCGGGGATCAGCATCGACGCCGCGGCGACCAGCGTCACCGCCAGGGCGGCACCGGAACCCGTACGCACGATCCGGCGGCGCGCGGCCCGGCGGCGGAGACCGGGCATCAGCGCGTCGACCTCCAGGCCCGGGGACGGGGCGTCGAACTCCTCGAAACGATCGCGCAACTGCTGCTCGTTCATGACTGACGCCCCTTCGCTTCCTGCTGTTCCACCTTCAGCACCACCCGCAGCGCGGCGAGGCCCCGCGCGGTCTGACTCTTGACCGTGCCCTCCGAGCACCCCATCGCCTCGGCCGTCTCCGCGACGGACAGGTCGTTGAGGAACCGGAGCACGAGCACGGCCCGCTGCCCCTTCGGCAGCTCCCGCAACGCCGAGACCAGCTCGTCGCGCTGGGCGATGTGCCGCTCCGGGGCGTCGCCCGGCATCACCTCCGGCACGTCGACGCGCAACTGGACCCGCGACCACCAGCGGCGGCGCTCGTCCAGATACCGGCGCACCAGGATCCGGTGCACGTACCCGTCGACGTTCTCGACCCGGGAGATCTTCTTCCAGTTCAGATAGAGCGCCGCGATGGTGACCTGCACGATGTCGTCCGCCTTGTGGGCGTCACCGCACAACGCGTACGCCGTCCGATGCAGTCTCGGCAATCGGGTACGCACGTACTGCACGTACTCCTGCTCCAGCTCGGGCCGCATCCCGTTCCTCTCCGTCGTCCGTTCCCCCCTTTAGCGCGCCGGCCACGACGGAGGTTGCCTCGGCGACCGGAAATCTTTCGCCGGGCTCTGGGGGTCCTTCGCTTGCTCGCCGGACCCGGTGGTGGGCTGTCTTCCCGGGGCGGGTTCCCCTGCCGCGCTCGCTCTGGGCCGTGTTCATTCCAGGCCGCGCTCACCCTGGCCGTGTTCCTCGGGCACACCACTTTCCTCGGGCCGCGGGCCGATGCCGTCCTCGCCTCAGGCCGGCGGGCTGACCCCGCGCTCACCCCGGGCCGCAGGCCGGCGGGCCGCAGGCCGGCGCCGTCCTCACCTCAGGCCGCGAGCTGACGCCGCGCTCGCCCCGGGCCGCAGGCCGACCCCACCCTCCCCGGGGGATCCCCCGCTGTCAGTGTGGCGGAAAGAGCGGATCTCGGGCGGGCGGCCTGTGGACAACCCGCAGCTGTGGACAACGGGTCGGCGGCGTGCGGGCGCCGGGTAGCCTGCGCCGGATTGCGGCCGGGCGCCGGCGCCGCCCCGGCAGAAAACCGTGCGGGTGAGGGAAGGCACGGCGGGGGAAGCACAGAGCAGGAGCGGCGGCGGAAGGCAGCGGGCAGACGGCAGGCGGCGGGTCAGTCCGGGGGTTGCCAGTCGGCGGCGAGGCCGTGGGCGTGGCCGAGGATGCGGGGGCGCAGGGAGCCGAGGGCCGCGTCGCGGGCGCGGAGGGCGAGGCGGCCGCGGGCCTGGACGACGGCGGACATGCGGCGAGTCTGGCGGACGACAGTGGTGGTGCGGGGGCGGCGGGTGCGGTCGTAGGACTCGACGGCGCGGCACAGGTCGGGGCCCGGGGAGGCGGTGGCGACCAGGGAGCGGAGGGTGGCGGCGTCCTCGAAGGCGAGGCAGGCGCCCTGGCCGAGGTGGTGGGGCATGGCGTGGGCGGCGTCGCCGAGCAGGACGATGCCGCCGGGGCCGCACGGGAACGCGTACGCCCGGGGCAGGGGCCGCAGCTCGCGGACCTGTTGCGGGACGAGGTCCTCGGGGCGGGTGGCCGCGAGCAGGTCGCCGACCG
>CAKUMG010001042.1 GCA_934667465.1 uncultured Actinoplanes sp.
GCTCCCACGTCTCGCCGGCGTCCATGTAGCCACCGGGCAGGGCGAGCTCGCCGAGGGCGGGCGGCACGGCGCGGCGTACGACCAATAAGCCTGAACCGACGGGTTGCAGCGCGACCGCGACCGGTTTCGGGTTGAGGTAGCTGGTCTCGCCGCAGGCGGTGCAGCGGCGCGGCCACGGCTGGCCCGGGGTGAAGCGCGCGCCGCAGAACGTGCAGTGCGCGTAACGGTCAGCCATGCAGCGGGGCGTTGCAGGCGGCGACCAGGGCCTGGCGGCACGCGTTGGTCAGGGGGCGCAGGGCGGCGTCGCGCTGCTGGGCCTCGAAGGTGTTGACCGCGCCGCCGGGGGCGTTGTGCTCGGCCAGCGCGAGGACCTGGTCGAGGATGCTGGCGCGGGCGAACAGCCGCCGCGAGCGCGGGTCGAAGCCGGGAGGCAGGGTGGCGGTGCTGTCGGGGCGGCGCAGGGCCTGCAGCGCGCCGGCCAGCTCGGGGCGCCACTGGGCGATGTCGAGGCGGGCCAGCTGGGTGGTGGTCTCGGCCAGCACCCGGGTCAGCTCGGCCTCGGCCTCGGCGGCGCCCTGCTGGAACACCGGCTTGAGGTCGGCGACCGGATAGAAGCGCCACAGGACTGTCTCGAACGTCACCCCCGAGCCGGAGGTGTGCCGGCGCACCTCGGGGACCACGCCGAAGTCGCGGGCCATCACGGCCTCGCCGGCGAGCAGGGCCGCGCCGGTCAGGTCGCCGGGGCCGGGCAGGCCGCGCGGGTCGCCGGGCACCGGCAGCACGAGGCGGATGTCGTCGGGATGCAGCTTCGCGAACGCCGGCAGCGCCTGGGTCAGCGCCACATCGGTCCAGGTGCCGGGGGCGTCGGCGACGAGGTGTTCCTCGTCACCGGCGATCTCGTCGGCCAGCTCGTCGAAGGGCACGAGCCCGGCACGCCAGGCGCGCACCCACGCGACGAACCGGGTGGACCGGCGCGCAGTCAGCGTCGCCGCATCTGCTGCGGGGGACATGCGAGCAAGGGTACGTGCCACCGCGCGACCTTGTCTCGGCCGGAGCGCCGACAACAGTGTGTCTGCCCGGAGGGTTTACGGTGCTGTCATGTATGGGGAGGACGTGCTCACGGGCAACTGGCGCAAACGCAGGACCATCCCGGTCGTCGACGCGGAACCCGACCTGGTGGTCGAGGACGCCGACTCCGGCTTCTGCGGCGCGGTCGTCGGCTTCGAGTTCGGCGCCGTGGTGCTCGAGGACCGGCATGGCAAGCGCCGCAACTTCCCCCTCGAACCGGCCGCCTTCCTGCTCGAGGGCCAGACCGTCACGCTGCGCCGCCCGGCCGCCGCACAAGCCGAAGCCAAGCCGCAGCGTACGGCGTCGGGCTCCGTCGCCGTCGCCGGTGTCCGCGCGCAGGTCGCCAAGGCCAGCCGGATCTGGGTCGAGGGCGTGCACGACGCGGCGCTGGTCGAGCGGATCTGGGGCGACGACCTGCGCATCGAGGGCGTGGTCGTCGAGCCCCTGGACGGCATCGACGACCTGGCCGGCGCGGTCCGCGACTTCCGCCCGGCCCGCACCCGCCGGGTCGGCGTGCTCGTGGACCATCTCGTGCCGGGTTCCAAGGAGAGCCGCATCGTCGCCGCGGTCACCGACCCGGACGTGCTGGTCACCGGGCATCCGTACATCGATGTCTGGCAGGCCGTCAAGCCCGAGCGGGTGGGCCTGCGCGCGTGGCCGGTCATCCCGCCGGGGCAGAACTGGAAGGAGGGCGTCTGCCGCGCGGTGGGCATCGCCGAGCCGTACGAGATGTGGCGGCGCATCCTCGCCGGCGTCAGCAGCTACAAGGACGTCGAGACGCCGCTGATCAACGCCATGGAACGGCTCATCGACTTCGTCACCGAGCCCGCGGACTGAGCTGCCGCCCACGGGCCGGTGACCTCAGGCCAGGTGGTACGGGTCCCGGCTGAACACGAACGTCGCGATGTCCAGCTTCTCCACCGTGCCGCCGGGGGCGCGCAGGACCCGCAGCACCTCGCCGGTGTTCGCCCCGGCGACGCCGCGCCAGCGGTCCGGGGCCTCCGGGGCGAAGCGCCACGGCGGCCGGGCCGCGAAGCCGACCGGGGCCAGCACCAGCTCGTCGCCCTCCACGTGCGCCTCGTACTCGTTGCCCATCCACCACCACCGCCCGCACAGCTCGGCGGCCTCGCCGGACGGTGCCGGGCCGGGCCGCCACGGGACCGCGGGCAGCGGCTCGGCCTCGACGGCGGCGGTCAGCGCCTCCAGGGCCACCGCGCGGATGCTGGTGCCGCGCAGCCCGTACGAGTTGGCGAACGCGACCACCCCGAGGCGGCTCGGCCGGTGCACCGCGAACTGGGCCACATAACCCGGCATCGAACCGCCGTGGCTGACGTAGACGCGCTCGCCGACCCGGTTGAGCTCGGGGCCCAGGGCGTGCCCGGCGGCCCAGTTCTCGTCCTGCATCACCACGGGTGTGCACATCTCGTCGACCGTCTCGCGGCGCAGCACCGCCGGCGCCGGGTCGGCCAGGAACGCCGTCCACTTCGCCAGGTCCGTCACCGTCGACCAGAGCTGCCCGGCCGGGGCCATCGCGCCGGCGTCCAGGCGCGGCTCCTCGTGCAGGCTGCCGTCCAGGGCGTGCACGACATACCCCCGCGCGTACGGCTCCCGGGGGTGGTACGTGGTCCGTTTCATGCCCAGCGGATCCAGCACCCGCTTGCCGACCAGCGTCGCCCACGACTCGCCGGTCACCCGCTCGAGGACCGCGCCCAGCAGCCCGTACGCCAGGTTGGAGTAGTGATAGGTCCGCCACGGGGGTCCGGCGATCTTGTCGGCGAG
>CAKUMG010001043.1 GCA_934667465.1 uncultured Actinoplanes sp.
GTACCAAGAACCCGAAGCCGCCGGACGCCGGCCAGTCGTCGTCGGTGCCGGTCGACAACCCCTCCACACCCCAGATGGACACGGGCGAGGAGGAGCCGGACGAGACCGACAGCGGCAACCCCGAGGCGGCCGTCAGCGGGTGAGGGGTGGGTAGGGGGCAGCCGGGCACGCCGGACCGGGCTACAGTCGAAACAGGTCCACAGGCACACCCCTCCCGGTGTGAGAACGGTCCGCCCCTCGCGGTCGTTCGTTGTGCTGCCGGGTCGAAAACGGTGTGAAGCGTCGGCGTGCCTGCGGGCTGAGACGACGTCCGCGGGCAAGATGGAGGTCACCGGGCAGCACCGTTGCGGCGGTGCCGGGCGACCCGCCGCGAACGTCGGCTGAGACCCGAACTCGTTGTCGCACATCGGGGAGTCGACATGTACAACACTGTTTCGGACCTGGCAGCCGAGGCACTGTTCGCCTCGCACCTGCAGCCCTCCCAGCGTCCCAGCCGCGCCACCGTCGAGGAGACGGTGACGGCGATGATCCTGCGCCACGGCAGCGACGGGTGCGCCGCGGCAGTGGCCTACGAATTCGGCGACCACCCGGAGACGGCGGTCCGCCGGATGGGGTGGGTCCGTGGCGAGATCCGGCGGATGGCGGCGGAGCAGCGCCGGCCGCACTTCGCCAACTGACACTCCTCCCTCCCGGGGCGCCTTCGGGTTGCTCCGGGCCGCTCCCGCTCTGGGCCGCTTGTTGAGGCCGGCAGGTCGCTCCGGGCCGCTGTTGAGGCCGGCGGGTCGCTCCGGGCCGCTTGTTGAGGCCGGCGGGCCGCTGTTGAGGCCGGCGGGCCGCTCGCCGGGGTCGTCGCGGGGACGGATCTCGCAGGTTTGAAAGTCGCCGGGCGGGTAAGCCCGGGTCGACCTGAGTCTTTATCCGAAAAAACTCCATAAAAGCAACCGAGTTCGGCCGCCACTGCACCCGGCGACCACGAACGTCTTCCTCATCGGCCGGCGCCTGCGCCGGCCACGTACGAGCGAGGAGGACTTCCGTGACTGCCACGACCGAACTCCCCGCCCCCACCGGCATCCACCACGACGCGCCGTCCGCGCGCGCCATCGAGGATCTCGTCCGAGAACACATGCCGATGGTGGGCCACCTGGTCCGGGAGCTGTTGAACCGCGTTCCCGGCCACGTCCACGCCGATGATCTCTCGTCCGCCGGGTTCGCCGCACTGCTGGGAGCGGCGCGCTCGTTCGATGTGAGCAGGGGTATCCCGTTCCATCGGTTCGCGGCCGTACGGATCAGGGGTGCCCTGCTGGACGAACTGCGCGGACAGGACTGGGCGAGCCGGTCCGTACGGGCACGTGCCCGCAGGACGGCGCAGGCGCGCCAGGAGTTGACCGCCGCCCTCGGGCGCACACCGTCGGAGGCCGAGGTCGCCGAGCTGCTCGGCATCGGGATAGCCGAGCTGGCGTCCGTGGAGGACGACGTGCAGAAGGCGGCACTGCTCAGCCTCCAGGGGTTCCCCACCGGCGCCGCCGAGGAGATGGTGCCCGAGCTGTCCGAAGGGCCCGAGGATCTGCTGCTCAAGCGCGAGCGCCTCGGCTATCTGCACCAGGCCATCCAGGCGCTGCCCGAGCGGCTGCGTCTCGTGGTGACCCAGTCGTTCCTGCAGGAGCAGCCGCTCAGCGAGGTGGCCGCGGAGCTGGGCGTGACCGAGTCGCGCATCTCCCAGCTGCGCACCGAGGCGCTGCGGCTGCTGCGCGAGGGTCTCAACAGCTCGCTGGCACCGGAGCTGCTGACGGTGGCGGCGGGCGGCCCCCGGACCAGGAAGGGGTGCCTGCAGCGGCGCCGCACCGAGTACTTCGCCCGCGTCCAGGAGCAGGGCAACCTGCGGACCCGGCTCGCGCTGACCGACAGCCACGGCGTCCCGATCGCCTTCACCACGGCCCGGGCGGCGTAGCACACGACTCGTCCGGCGGTGGGGACGCCGCCCGGACGCGGGGGCGGGCCGTTGCGGCCCGCCCCTTGTCGCGCGCCGCCCGGGGAAACGGCCACGGTGCGCCTACGGTGGGTAACACGCCCGAAACGTACGGCTGCGAGCATCGCGGGGCGATCAGGGGAGGTTTCGTGTTCCTCAGCCAGCACGAGCAGGAACGGCTGCTCATCCATGTCGCGGCGGACGTCGCGCAGCGCCGCAGGGACCGGGGCCTGAGGCTCAACCATCCCGAGGCGACGGCGATCATCACGGCGTTCCTGCTGGAGGGCGCCCGCGACGGGCGGACGGTCGCCGAGCTGATGGACGCCGGGCGGCGGGTGCTCACCCGCGCGGACGTCATGGAGGGCGTGCCCGAGATGCTGCCCGAGGTGCAGGTCGAGGCGACGTTCCCGGACGGGACCAAGCTCGTCACCGTCCACGGGCCGATCACGTGAGCGCCGCCGCCGGGTCCGCCGGGTCCGGGCTCGTGCCCGGGGAGATCGTCCTCGGACAGGGCGAGATCGAGATCAACTCCGGCCGTACGCTGCTCGCGCTGACCGTGCGGAACACCGGTGACCGTCCCGTGCAGGTCGGGTCGCACTACCACTTCGCCGAGGCCAACGCGGCTCTCGACTTCGACCGGGACGCGGCGTGGGGCCACCGGCTCGCGGTGCCCGCCGGCACGTCGGTGCGGTTCGAGCCCGGGATGCCACGCGACGTCGACCTCGTACCGCTGGCCGGCAACCGCGTCGTGCCCGGGCTCCGGGGCCTGGCCGCCGGGCCGCTCGACCCGTCGCCGCGCGAGGACATCGAGCCGGCCGGGTCGCTCGACTCGCCCGCCGACGAGGACCCCGCCGCGTTTACCGGCACCTCACCCGCCA
>CAKUMG010001044.1 GCA_934667465.1 uncultured Actinoplanes sp.
TCCCCTGCCCAGGAGCGGACGCGTTCGTTGCCAGCACCGCGGAAGGCCAGTGCCCCGCCGGCGACGATCAGCATGGTCAGGACGACCAGCATGCCGGCGGCGAGTACATAGGAAACGATGACTTGGAAGCCGCCGAAGAACGGCGCGGAGAAGTCCGGGGTGATATCCGGGACGTTCACCAAGGGGGCGATGGGCATCTGCTTCTCCTTCTGTCCGGAGGGTGGTCAAGGCAGTGTGAGTCCGAGCGCGTTCAAGAACGGGGACGGGTCGATGGAGGTGCCGTGGTCGGTGACCTCGAAGTGCAGGTGGCAGCCGAACGACC
This sequence comes from uncultured Actinoplanes sp., assembly GCA_934667465.1. GTDB lineage: Bacteria > Actinomycetota > Actinomycetes > Mycobacteriales > Micromonosporaceae > Actinoplanes. The sequence goes on from CAKUMG010001044.1 coordinate 323, forward strand.
TGCCGGTGTTGCCTTCGGCGCCGAGCGCGGTGCCGCCGGTAACGGTGTCGCCGACCTGCACGCGAAGGCTGCCGTCCTCCATATGGCCGTACAGGGTGACGAGGTGGTCGCCGTGGTCGATGCGCACGGTGTTGCCGTAGCCCTGATGGCGCTCCGCGGTGATGACCGTCCCCGGCCCGCTGGCGAAAATGGTGCTGCCGCAGCCTTGCGACATGTCGTACCCCTGGTGGTCGACCGAGCAGTAGCTGCAGACGATCACCGGGTTCTGCCCGAAACCACGCCCTTTCATGAAGTTGCCGGCCAGCGGGACGACCCACTCGCCAGCGGCCGCTGGGACATCGGACGGCGGCTGCTTAGCAGGAGGAGGGGGCGTTCCCGCGGTGACAGCAGTCACCACCAGAGCGAGAGGTGTCAGCAGGACTCCGCCCGCGACGATCAAGGCGATGATGACGAGCCACAGCGAGCCCCGCCCGGCCGGGCTCTGAGCGACGCGTAACGCGGCGACCGAGGCGGCGGAGGCGGACATGTCACTCGCTCAGTGCCTGATCGAAGTAGCGGATCAGCTTGCAATCTCCGGCGGCCTGAGCACTACCAGGTGTGGGGATGGATTCCTCACCGCACAGCACCTGGGCGCTGACGCGAACCTGCTCCTCGTAGCTGGCTTCGACGCCGGCGGCGTCCGCTTCGGTGAACGTGAGGACGACATGCGTGGTGCCGATGAACATGTCATCACCGGGGTAGTCGGGAACCGGCATGATCTCCATCTCGCCCGCCGTCGCAGCGCTCACGCGACCCTGCTGGGCGGCCAGCGAATCCCACACCTGCTGCGGGAAGACCACGGCATCGCGCATGGTGAGCTGGTAGCGCTCCGTCTGCGCGGCCTGCTCATCGGCGTCCTCCAGGCGAGGGTCGAGGGTGAACCACGTGTCGAGGTATGCCACCCAGTCCTCGCGGGTGGACAGCGTCGTGTTCACGGTCCCGGCCGCCGTGATCGCTGCGCGCAGGTAGCTTTCGGCGTCCGTGGTGATCGGCTCGGGCACCCAGCCGGAGTCGACCACCGTCGGATCGACCACGGCGTCGCCGTCTGGCAAGGGCGTCGGGAGAGGCGCTACCGGAGAAGCAGAGGCGGTAGGGGGCGTCCTCGGAGCGGCCGTGTCGCCCGAAGAGTTCGTCGCCACGACTGCGGCGACGATCACCGCGGCAACAGCGACCAGGCCGCCTGCCACGGCCCAGACCAGACCGCGTCGTCGCGATCGCCGCTCCGCCATCACACGCTCCGCCCCTTGGGGTGCCGGGCTCCGCCAACACTGGCGGGTCGGTGAAGCGCGGCGTCAGCTTGACCGCATCGTAAACCGGTCGCAGGGCTAGCGTCAGGGGTCCCCTTGAGCAGGGTGAGCAAAGTCCCGGTCAGTCGGAAACACCACATCCGCCCCGTACTGAGCCAACCTGTCAGCGTCGTACACCCGTTCAGCGTGCGCTGTATGTAGATCGACAGGGGGACGTGCCAACCGCGCGCCGCCAGCGACCCATGGTGCCGTTGCTGGGCTGTTACCTCTCGCATGAGTGGATACTAAGAGTCACCACTTTCGCACGCAAGGGGCAGAACATCTCACCCGATGGGGGCGGATTCGGCACAATAAGGAGGTGCCCCGCCGACTGCGTTCGCCTACATCTCCCGACCTGCTCGACCCCGTCGAAGCAATCGGTTCGATGGCACGCGCCGAGATTCTCGGGTACCTGCGCAGCAGCGGTGGGGCCGGGCGAGCGGAAGTCGCCCAGGCGCTCGACCTGCAACCCGCGACCGTCGCCAGAGCGCTGAGCGCGTTTCATTCGGCAGGCCTCGTCATCGCCGATCCGCCGCTGGACCAAGTCCGGCAAGGGCAGAGAGTGGCGTACCGAGTTAACAACCCAGCTGTCACCGAGCTCTACCTCCAGCTCGGACAAGCGATCGGCGAAACGTAAGCAGGCTGGCGCCGAACTAGACGCACCGCACCAAATCGATCGGCGCCCCGGGGCGTCGCCGCCGACGTGAGCTCGAGAGCTCTCACCGGCTGTAACGCCGCTCTGTACAGCTGGCGGCGTAGCGGTGATGTCCGTGTGAGCGGACATTGTTCTTCATCGGCCGAAGAACAGGAAGCGCCGGCGAATGCGCAGCTGGAGGGTCAGCGAACGCATGCTCGAGGTGGTGCTCGACGCAGTCGCACCGTGCACGCTTCCCCAAGCCGCTTATGGATCGCAGCCGATCGAATGTCACCGAGATCTTCAGCCGGTGCGGGCGTGGATCTCCTGCCCTCACAAGGCCGCGGTGCGTGTCGAGGGAGCCGCGCGCGGATCGAACGACCGGGTTGTCATGGTCGAGTGGTACGGCGACCGCGGGACACTGGCCACAGTCGTCTGGCGGAACGCCGTAACCCGACGTCAGAATCCCGGCAACGCAGGACCGTCAGCCGTCGGCTTGTCGACTGCGTCGTAACGCGCGAGCCGTCCACAAGCCGAACACTTATCACCGCGCGCGGCAGGAC
>CAKUMG010001045.1 GCA_934667465.1 uncultured Actinoplanes sp.
GCCTCCACCATGTATCCCGACCAGTCGCTCTATCCCGTGGACAGCGTGCCCACCGTGATCAAGCGCATCAACAACGCCCTGCGCCGCGCCGACCAGCACCGGCGTATCCGGGCCGGCGTGGTACTCACCGTCCTGGCCGCCGCCGGTGTCACGCTCGTCGGCGGGTTCACGGTGATCCGGCAGCAGATCGAGGTCAGCCGCGCGGAGTACGACAGCATCCACATCGGCGACGCCGAAGCCGCCGTACGGGCGAAACTGCCGGCCTCGCCCTGGGCGCAGGTCACCGGTGAATGCGTGGCCTACACCGCCGACACTACCGGCAGGTACCGCTTCTGCTTCCGCGACGGCCGCCTCGTCTCGAAGACCCCGCTCGCCCAGGGCACCCCGTGAAAACCTGCGGCCCCCGACAGAACCTGCCAGGGGCCGCGGATGATCCGAAGGTCACTCGGAGACGAAACGCACCCGCCGCGACCGCCGAACGACGAAGACCGCCACCCCGACCCCGATCAACAGCGCGCCGGTGGCAGCGAGGATGCCCGCGCCCGGCCCGGTCACCGGCAGGTCACCTGCTTCCCCAGCGGCACCCGCACCCGCCGACGCGGTCGGTGCGACAGCGGACGCGGACGGCGTGACAGCGGACGCGGACGGCGCGGGAGCCGACGCGGACGCCGACGGGGCGGGCACGCTGATCGCAGCCAGGATCTCGTCGACCGTGCCGATCTGCTCGGTGAATGCGGCGAGGTAGCCCTTCTCCTGCCCGGCCCGCGTCGGGTGCAGCACGGTGGAGTCGCTCAGGCCCTCCGCGCCGACCAACCATGGCTCCGGCGTGCACAGCTCGTGCCCGGCGAACGCCCCCTGGACGTCCACGAAGGTCGCGCCAGCAGCCCTGGCCTGCGCCGCGAGCAGCTTGTTCAGCGCGCCGACCGCATCGTTGCCGGCCTCACGCAGCGTCGCGGGCAGGGGCAGCGGCCCGCAGTCGGCCACCGCGGCGAACGGCAGCGGATAGCCGGTCACGGCGATCTTCGCCTGCGGCGCCTGAGTCCGTACGGCGGTCAGCAAGCGCGCCAGCCCGGTCGGCAGGCTGGTCGCCAGCGCCGCCGGGATCTTCGCCAGTGCAGCGGTGCACGCCGGGCTCTCGGCACCCGCCGCGCATGTGCGCAGCGCCCCGGTCAGCTCGAGGTCGTTCGCGCCGACCGTGATGCTGACCAGGTCGGTCCCGGCGTCGAGCGTACCGAGCTGCTTCTCCAGGACATCGATCGACGTCGCGCCACTGCAGGCGGGCAGGGTCAGGTCGACCTTGCCGGTGGCCCAGAGGGAGGGGTACGCGCCGTCCGTCACCCGGCAGGCGCCGGCCCCTGTGCCGGCGCCCACGCCTGCGGCGTACGAGTCACCGAGCGCCACGTAGTCGACGGTGGACGCGGGAGCGACCGAGGCACCGGCCGCGGGGGCGAGCACAGCCAGGGCGGTAACGAGGCCGAGGGCGGCCCCAGCGACGAGCCCGCGCGGGGACAGGGAAGAGGACAAGGGTGCTCCGTAGGACGTTTCGGCGAGGCGGCGGTGCCGCGCCAAGATCATGTCGAGCCGGACGGGGCGTCTGCGTCTGCCGGAGGACCGACATCATGCCGAGCGGCGTCATACTTTCGTTGACGGGCGCCGCCGCGCGTCTCGATCGGCGTACGGGTCAGCACCTCCAGCACACTCCGCTGGTCCGCGCGCCGACGCGACAGCCCGCCGACGATCATGGCCGCCACCGCCTGGACGCCGAGATGCCCGGCCGCTAGCAGAAGGCCCGCCGGCACGAACCCCAGCACGAACCGCGCCCGGACCGCCGCTGCGGCCCCCGGTGGACGCGGGGCGAGGTGGAACGTGACCTGCCCGAGCGTGGCCCGGTTCCGTCGATACAGCGGCACGACCAGTGTCGTGACCGTGAGCACGACCAGGTGCAGCACCACCGCCGGCAGCGTGTTCTCGGCCGGCGCCTCGACGCCCGCCACAAACAGCACGACCAGGATCAGCAGCGTCCTGAGGTACGCGATCAGCAGGTCCGCGCCGGCCAGTCCACGCCGCACGATTCCGGGCGCGCCGGTGTCCAGCGCTGGCTCCGGCTCCGGCTCCGGCAGAAGCCGGCCCGTGCCCGCGGCGAGCAACCACCCGCTGACCGCCCCGGCCGTGTTGGTGACCAGATCGGCGGTGTCGGCCAGCCGGTACGGGCAGTCGAAGAGCCCGAACACCGCACTGAGCTGCACGCCCTCGACCAGTAGCGACACCCCGAGACCCAGCACCGCCCTTACCGCTAGTCCCCGCCGGAACCGGTAGCGCAGCAGAAAGCCGAGCGGCACGAACAACACCACGTTGAGGCCCAGCTGCAGCACCGCCGCGGGGGTGGCGGCCACGCTGTCCAGAGGGTTCAAGCTGAGCTGAGCGGCTGTGGTCACCCCGGCGCACGACGCCGCCGTCTGCTCCGGCAGCGGGAACAGCGTGAAGGCGATCACCCCGCACAGATACAGCACCGCCGCCGCGCCACCACCGCGTACCAGCCGTACCCAGCATAGTGCCGGTGGATCCAGGGCAGCACCAGCACCGGCACCACCGCCGCGAACAGCACCACCGCAACAGCGGAATTGACCAGCGAAACCATGAACCTTGTCCTTGCGGCACACCGGGGCGAACGATGCGGTGAGGCAGCACCCACCCCACCCCACCCCACCGCGCCGGCCAGCCGGTCCCCGTCGATGACCAGCCGCGCGTACGTGCCGCGCGCCGGATCCGCGAACGTGAGTTCCTCCGGCCCGTCCAGCGCGCCCATCGCGGCCAGGTCGATACCGGTCGCCTTGAGCCGGG
>CAKUMG010001046.1 GCA_934667465.1 uncultured Actinoplanes sp.
AACTCGGGCGGTTCGACCAGCTTGCGGTTGGCCTCGGCGAGGGCCTCGGTGGACATGCCCAGCCCGCGGTCCTCGATCCGCACCGAATAGCCGTGGGGCAGCACCTCGCCGGCCACCTGGACCCGGGCGGTCGGCGGGGAGAAGGAGGCGGCATTCTCGAGCAGCTCGGCGATCAGGTGGATGACGTCGCCGACGGCCCGGCCCAGCACCGCGGCGGACTGCACCGTCGTGATGTCGATCCGCTTGTAGTCCTCCACCTCGCTGATCGCGCCGCGGACGACGTCGATCAGCGGGACCGGGTTGCGCCAGCCGCGGCCGGGCGCGGCACCGGCGAGGATGACCAGGTCCTCCGCGTGCCGCCGCATCCGGGTCGCGAGGTGGTCGACACGGTAGAGGTCCTCCAGCTCGTCGGGCTCGGTCTCGCGGCGCTCCATCCGGTCGAGCAGGGTGAGCTGGCGGTGCAGCAGGGTCTGGCTGCGCCGGGCGATGTTGAGGAACACCTCGTTGATGCCGCGCCGGACATCGGCCTCCTCCACCGCCGACTGCACGGCGGTGCGGCGCACCTCGTTGAACGCGTGACCGAGCTGGCCGATCTCGTCGTTGCCGTATTCGAGCGGCGGGGTCTCCGCGTCGACGTCGACCGCCTCGCCGCGTTGCAGCCGCCGGACCACAGCGGGCAGCCGCTCGCCGGCCAGCTCCAGCGCCTCGCCGCGCAGCTTGACCAGCCGCCCGACCAGGGACCGGCCGATCCGGACCGACACCACGACCGAGATCACGAACGCCACCAGGCCGAGCAGGCCCGCGATGCCGAGCCGGACCAGCACGTCCACCGCGTAGGGCCGGGAGCTCGCGGCGAGCGAGTCGATGGCGCCCAGCTCGAACGCCCGCTGCTGCTCGACCGTGGCGTCGTAGGCTGCCTTCCACGCCGCCTCGGGCACGGGCACCGCGGCGCCGGCCCGGGAGACGGTCACCACCTCGTCCTGCAGCTCGCGCAGGCGGGTGGCCGCGGCGCCCGAGTTGACCCGCTGATAGGCGGCGCGGTCGCTCTCGGGCAGGTCACCCACGCCCTGGCCGACCAGGAAGCGGGCGTTCGCGATGCCCTGCAGGACGTCGGCGCGGCTCTGCTGGGTCAGCTTGCCGGCGGTGTAGGCCCCCGCGAGCAGGGAATCGACCCGGCTCAGGTGCTCGCGGCTCTGGCCGACCGCCGACAGGGCGCGGACCTGCCGGTCGATGCGCTCCTCGCCGAAGCCCGCCGTGGCCATGAACGTGCGGAAGGCGGTGTCGACGATGCCGTTGTAGAAGTTCTGCGCGCCGATCACGTCGACCTCGCGGCGGTCGACATACTGCCGGGCCTGGCCGAGGCTCTCGAGGTCGGTGCCGAGCTGCTCGATGTGGGCCTCGGCGGTGGCGCCCGCGGCCCGGATCACGTCGTCACCGGTGGCCGAGGCGAGGAACGAGGCCGCCGCCTGGTCGGTGGTGGTGCGCTGGGTGGCGAGCGCGGCGGTCGCGGCGCGCGTGCCGGCGCCCGCGCGGGGCCCGGCGAGCAGCTCGACGCTCAGCCGCCGCTCGCGCTGGATCTCGGCGATCATGACCTCGCCGGGATCGCCGACCTTCTCGACCATCATCTGGGTCGAGAGCAGGCTCAGCGCCGGCCCGGCGGTGAGCGTGGTGGCGAAGGCCCAGAGCGCCAGCAGCGCCGTCAGCGGCACCGCCGAGAGCGCGATGATCTTCGCACGGATCGACCAACTGCGGCTTGGCATCAGACTCCGCCCGGACGGGTGCAGGACAACGGGCGCGCGGCCATGGGGTGGACCGACCGGTCACAGTCATCGATGAGCTGCGCACGCCCCCGCGAGGATACGTAATGGCGGCCAGGGCGACCAGGCTCTGTCCACAGGTAATTCTAGGCGATTGTCGAGAATGTCCAATCCGTCACCAGTCGGTCACCCGACAGCACGTGCCGGAACCGGATTGACGGGCGTGGTCGGGTGGGAATACCCGGGGAGGAAGAAGGAGGAGACCGATGTCCCCCACAGTCGTGATCATTCTCGTCCTCGTCGTGCTGGCGGTGGCCGCCGCCGTCGTCGTGGGCGTGCGCAACGGCCGCCGCAAGCGGCTGCAGAAGACGTTCGGACCGGAGTACGACCGCGTGGTCGGCGACGCCGGCAGCCGCTCCGCCGGGGAGCAGGAGCTGCTGGAGCGCCAGAAGCGCCACGCCGAGCTGGAGCTCAAGCCGCTGTCCGCCCAGTCCAAGGCCACCTACTCCGTCGCCTGGGAGGAGGTCCAGATCCAGTTCGTGGACGCGCCCGCCGACGCCGTCCGCACCGCCGACGAGCTGGTCACCCGGCTGATCTCCGAGCGCGGCTACCCCACCGGCGACTACGACGACCAGATCGCCACGCTGTCCGTCCGGCACGCCAAGACGCTCGAGCACTACCGCGACGCGCACGCCATCAGCGAGCGCAGCAACGCCGGCGAGGCCGACACCGAGGACCTGCGCCAGGCCCTGGTCCACTACCGCGCGCTCTTCGCCGACCTGCTCGGCGAGAACCCGGTCCGCACCGAGGGTGCCGTCGACCCGGGCAGCGAGCCGAAGGTCCCTGCCCCCACAATCAACAACCACGACAGCGACGGCTCGGGCCCGCGTCCCGACGCCGACAACCGGTGAGGAGTCCGACGATGCGCTTCTTCTCCAACGAGTCCCGCGAGTCCACCGACGACCGGGACCGGGCCGGCGACCGCGACCGGACCGACGACCTGGCCGGCGACCGCGACCGGGCCGGCGGCGAGCGGGACGCCACCGAAGAGACCCAGCCGATCGCCGTGCCCGGGCACGCAC
>CAKUMG010001047.1 GCA_934667465.1 uncultured Actinoplanes sp.
GGGAGATCGCGTTGACCCGGACGCCCTTGTGCCTGAGCTCGTTGGCCCAGGTGCGGGCGAAGGAGCGGAGGGCCGCCTTCGACGCCGCGTACGCCCCGAAGGCCGCGGTGCCGCGGTCGGCGGTCGTGGAGGCGTTGATGATCACCGAGGCGCCGGCGTTGAGCAGGGGCAGCGCCTTCTGCACGGTGAGCATCGTGCCCTTGACGTTGACGCCGAAGACGGTGTCGAAGTCCTCGACGGTGAGCTGCTCGATCGTGGCGAAGGACGCGGTGGCGGCGTTGGCGAACACGATGTCGAGGCCGTTGCCGCGGGCGCGGACCGCGTCGTAGAGCCGGTCCAGGTCGGCCGGATCGGTGATGTCGCCGGGCACGGCGGTCACGCCGGCTCCGGCGCTCGTGCCGGCTGCGGTCTCCCGGAGGCCGGCTTCGATCGCCTCGACGGCCTCGTCCAGCTCGGTCTTGCGGCGGCCGGTGATGAAGACGTGCGCGCCCTCGGCGGCGAGCCGGGCGGCGGTGGCCCGGCCGATGCCCCGGGTGCCGCCGCCGGTGACGACCGCCGTCTTGCCTTCGAGCTTACCCATGATGCTGACCTCCGCGTAATTATGTTCCGGTCGGAACGGAACTGAACCGTAGCACTTTCGTTCCGGCCGGAACAGAAGGGCTAGGATCGGGGCGTGGACAGCAGGAGGAGCGCACCGGTGGGCCGGCCGCGGGGATTCGACACCGACGCGGCGCTCGACAAGGCCATGTGCGTGTTCTGGGAGCGCGGCTACGACGGCGTCAGCCTGTCCGACCTGGCCCGCACCATGGGCATCACCAAGACCAGCCTGTACGCGGCGTTCGGCAACAAGGACGACCTGTTCCGCAGGGCCCTCGAGCGCTACGGCGAGGGTCCCGGCTCCTACGGCGCCCGCGCGCTGGAGCAGCCGTCCGCCCGGGAGGTGGCGGTGGCCTATCTCACCGGCTCGCTGTGCGCCTCCACCACGCCCGATTCCCCCACGGGCTGCCTGGTCGTGCAGGGCTTCATGGCCTCCGGGCACCTCGACCCGGTCCTGCGGGACGCGCTCGCCGCCTGGCGCGCCGAGGAGCTCGACCGACTGCGCGACCGCTTCCGGCGCGCCGCCGACGAGGGCGACCTGCCGGCCACGTCCGATCCGGCGGTGCTGGCCCGCTGGCTGCTGACCACGGCGAACGGCCTCGCCGTGCAGGCCGCCGCGGGCGCCGGCCGCGACGAGCTGCGGCAGGTGGCCGACGCCGCCGTGCGGAACTGGCCACCTGCCTAGTATCTGCTCAGTCCTTCTCGTCGAGGAAGGCGAGCGCGGTCGTGACGAACAGCGGCGACAGGAACAGGTTGTAGTGGGTCAGGCCCGGCAGGATGGCCAGGGCGTGCCCGCCGGCCGGCCGGCCCTCGCCCGCCCAGCCGCCGTCGCGCGCGCCGCCGCCGAGCAGGGCGAAGACCTCGACGAAGTGGCTCGGTGGGCACAGGTCGGCGTCCGCGGCGACGATCAGGGTCGGCACGCGCAGGCCGCGCACCTCGTCGGTGTAGTCGTAGTCCCGGGCCATCGTCGCGCCGATCTTGTCGAGCAGCCGCGGGAAGTCCTCCGGGCGGGGTGCGAGCCGCTGGTAGGACTCGTACATCGGGGTGTCCCTGAGGAACTCGGCCGCCGCCGCACCCATCTGCCCCTGCTGCTCGAGGATCTCCGCGTGGGTCGCGCTGCGGCGGATGCCCGCGGAGGCGGCCACGAGCCTGCCGACGCGCTCCGGATGGCGTACGGCGGTCAGCAGGGCGACCCCTCCCCCGAACGAGTAACCCACCAGGTCGGGACGGTCGAGGCCGAGATGCTCGATCAGGGCGGCGACGTCGCCGGCCAGGAGCTCGAGGTCGAGCGGGCGGTCGATGTCGGCGGTGCGGCCGTGTCCCTGCAGGTCGACGGCGATCACCCGGTGGTGCTCGGCGAAGGCGGGCAGGACCGGCGCGAACATCTCCGACGACCCCAGGCCGCCGTGCAGCAGGACCAGCGGGCGGCCCTCGCCGTGGATCTCGTAGTAGAGGTTGATGCCGTTGACCTCGGCGTACATGTCGGGCTCCTTCGGTTCGTCGCTGTCACCCACTCTGACCGGGCGGAGGCGCCGAACTCATCTGTCTTTCGGAAGAAGTTTTTGTCGGACCCCGGGATTAGTGTCTGCGGCGTGGTCATGGAGACGACGGTCGACGAGCTGGAGCGGTTCCGGGGTGAGCTCACCGGTTACTGCTATCGCATGCTGGGCTCTGCCTTCGAGGCCGAGGATGCCGTGCAGGAGACGCTCGTGCGCGCCTGGCGGGGCGTCGGTGACTTCGAGGGCAGGTCGGCGCTGCGCTCATGGCTCTACCGGATCGCCACGAATGTGTGCCTGACCATGCTCGGCGGCGCCCAGCGGCGGGCCCGCCCGATGGATCTCGGCCCGGCCGGCTCGGGCAGTGCCACCCATCCGGGTGAGCCGCGTCCCGACGAGATCTGGGTCGGCCCGATCCCCGACGGCCGGGTGCTGCCCGCCGACCCCGCCGAGGTGGTGCTGGGCCGCGAGTCGATCCGGCTGGCGTTCGTCGCCGCGCTGCAGCATCTGCCACCGAAACAGCGGGCAGTGCTGATCCTGCGCGAGGTGCTCGCCTGGTCGGCGCAGGAGGTCGCCACGCTGCTCGACACGTCGGTGGCCGGCGTCAACAGCGCCCTGCAACGCGCCCGCGCCACGATGGCCTCCGTCTCCCCCGCCGCCACCCCGGCCGCGCCGCCCGACGAGCTGCTGCTCAACCGCTATGTGCGCGCCTTCGTGGCATACGATCTCCCCGCGCTGACGGCG
>CAKUMG010001048.1 GCA_934667465.1 uncultured Actinoplanes sp.
CGCCACTGCGCATAGCCCTGCCGGTAGGACTCCAGCAGCTTCTCGTGCTCCGGGCCGGCATAGCGGTCGAGCTGCGCGCGCTGCTCCGCCGGGCGCAGGATGCGCAGCTGGTCGGACTGCCCGTGCACCGCCACCAGCTGCTCGCCGACCTCGCCGAGCATCGCGACGGGCATGCTGCGCCCGCCGACATGCGCCCGGGAGCGGCCCTCGATCGTCACCGTGCGGCTGAGCAGCACGGACCCGTCGTCGTCGAGCTCGCCGCCCGCGTCGGTGATGCGCGTCTGCACCGAGGGGCCGGAGCCGCCGTCGAGCTTCAGCCGTCCCTCGACCATGGCACGGCCCGGGTCGGCACGCACCCGGCCGGCGTCGGCGCGGCCGCCGAACAACAGGCCCAGCCCGGTCACCACCATCGTCTTGCCCGCGCCGGTCTCACCGGTTATCGCGTTCATGCCCGCGGTGAGCCGCAGCGTCGTGTCGTCGATGACGCCGAGCCCGGTGATCCTCAGTTCCTCCAGCACAGGCCGAACAGTATCGGTGCCCACCGGAGGTTGCCCAACTCGGTGCCGATGCTTTCTCTTGATGAAGATCAAACTTCAAGGGCGGACGTCGTGGCGGGGTGGTGGGTACAGACCGTCGCTCACGCCGAGGGCCCGGCGTGACTTCGCCGGCCGCTGACGCGTCCGGAGCGCGAAGCCCCACCGGGCGACCTGCGTAAATGGTCGCGCCCGCAAACCCGCGCGCCGGTCACGAGCCGTTGCGGGCCGCCGTTTTGGGCCGATTTCAGTGGCGGTTGCCGCGCCAGCCCTCGACCGGGAGGTGGAACTTGGCGACGAGGGTGTCGGTGAACGGACGTGGCGCGAGTCGCACCAGACGCACCGGCAGATCGCCGCGCTGCACCGTGACCTGCGCACCCGGCGGCAGGTCCCAGGTGCGCCGCCCGTCGCAGCACAGCGTCGCGAACGACGTGTAGGGGTCCACGGTCAGCACGAACGTGGACGTCGGCGCGGTCACGATCGGCTTGCTGAACAGGGCGTGCGCGCTGATCGGCACCAGCAGCAGCGCCTCCACCTCGGGCCACACGACCGGACCGCCCGCCGAGAACGCGTACGCGGTCGAGCCCGTGGGTGTGGCGCAGACAACACCGTCACAGCCGTAGCGTGACAGCGGCCGGCCGTCCACGTCGACGAGCAGCTCGAGCATCTGCGCCCGCTGCCCCTTCTCGACGCTGACCTCGTTGAGCGCCCACGAGTCCGCGATCAGCCGGCCGTCGTACTCCGCCCGCACGTCGAGGGTGAGCCGCTCGTCCACCGTGTAGTCGCCGGCCACGATGTCGCGCACCGTCTGGTCGACCGTCTGCAGCTCGGCCTCGGCCAGGAAGCCCACCTTGCCCAGGTTGATCCCGAGCAGCGGCACCTTCGCCGGGCGCGCCAGCTCCGCCGCGCGCAGGATCGTCCCGTCCCCGCCGAGCGCGAACACGATCTCCGCGCCCTCCGCGGCGGACGGGTCGTTGACCGGCGTCATGCCCGGCGGCAGCTCCAGGTCGTCGACCTCCTCGGCCAGCACCCGGACCTCGAAGCCGTTGGAGACCAGGTCCCGCGCGACCGCCTCGGCGTGCTTGGTGCTCGCCCGGCGCCCGGTGTGGGTGACCAGCAGTGCCGACCGGCTCACGCGGCACGCTCCGCGGCGGGACGGGGGACAAGAGGGGCCGAGCGCGTCACACGTCCTCCAAGGGGGGCGAAACCGGCGTCGATGCCGGCCCGCCGGAAGATACCTCGCCGGACGGGCCGGCGGCGACCACAGCATGCACACGGCCGGCGTCGACCGGGGGCGCATCGCGGCGGAACCACACGAAGAACTCCACATTGCCGCTCGGCCCCGGCAGCGGGCTCGCCGCCACCGCGGCCACCCCCAGGCCCAGCCCCGCCGCCGTGGCCGCCACGTCGAGCACGGCCTCGGCCCGCAGCGCCGGCTCCCGGACCACCCCGCCGGCGCCCACGCGCTCCTTGCCCACCTCGAACTGCGGCTTCACCATCAGCGCCAGGTCGCCGTCGGGCCCCGTACAGGCGGCAAGCGCCGGCAGGACCAGCCGCAGGGAAATGAACGACAGGTCCGCCACCGTCAGGTCCACGGCGCCGTCGATCATCTCCGGCGTCAGCGTGCGGACGTTGGTGCGCTCCATCACGACCACGCGCGGATCGTTGCGCAGCGGCCACGCCAGCTGCCCGTAGCCGACGTCGACCGCGTAGACCCGCTCCACGCCCGCACGCAGCAGCACGTCGGTGAACCCGCCGGTGGAGGCGCCCGCGTCCAGGCACCGGCGCCCCCGCGTCCGCAGCTGCGGGAACGCCTGCAGCGCGCCGGCCAGCTTGTGGCTGCCCCGCGACACGTACCCGTCGGCCGGGTCCTCCCCCGTGACGACCACCGGGTCCGCCGGGTCGATCATCGTGGCGACCTTGCGCGCCACCGTGCCCCGCACCTGCACCCGCCCGGCCTCGACCAGCGTGGCGGCCTGCTCGCGCGAGCGCGCCAGCTTGCGGCGCACCAGCTCGGCGTCCAGCCGTGCCCGGCGCGCCATCAGAACCCTGCCCTTCGCGATTTCACCGGTCGATGCTAGCCAGCGTCTCCTGCAGCAGCTGGTGCGCGGCCTCGTACTCGGCGATCTGCTCGTTCGGCGCGAGCGTGGCGGCGTTCGCCAGCGACTGCAGCACCGCGTCGACGGCCGGGTGCCCGGTCGACTCCGACCCGTCGAGCACCCCCGGCGTCACCTCGGCGCGCGCGGGCGCCCCGGCGGGCGGTCCCGGCCGGAACCCCCCGGCGGGCGGACCCGGTCGCGGCC
>CAKUMG010001049.1 GCA_934667465.1 uncultured Actinoplanes sp.
CGGCCGGGTTGGTCGACGCCAGCAGCGGCGAGTGCCCGTCGGCGTGCTGGAGGCCCTCGCCGGTGAGCGTGGTGCGCATGCCGGGCGGCGGTGCGCAGACGAAGTCCGGCAGCCAGTGGGTGGTGGCGACCATCCGGGCGAGTGCGCCCACGATCGGTTCCTGCCGGCACAGCTCGTCGTAGGCGCTGCGACTGTACTCCTGCCAGGGCCGCAGCTCCGCGGGTCGCCGCTTGCCGGCCAGCATCTGCAGCCCGGCGACGGTCTCGGCGGTCGGCGACATGGCGAACCGGATCCCGGCCAGGTCCTCGACGGACACCCGTAGCACGGCCATGTTTCGCCTCCGTCCGTAACGATGGCTCGGTGGTGGGCTGCGCACGACAATCCCAGTATGGGCACATATGCCGCGGCTTTCAGCGTTGCCGAGTTCCGTGCGCTCCTCGGCGGACACTGCCTGTCGATCGCGGGCAAGAACCTGCAGCAGCTCGCGGTCGCGTCGCTGGTGTTCGCCGCGACCGGCTCGCCGCTGCTGACCGCGGTGTCGTTCCTGCTCGGCGTGCTGCCGCAGGTGCTGGTCGCGCTGACGGTGATGTCGCTGGCGGACCGGCTGCCCGCGCGCGCCGCGCTGACCGCCTGGGAGGTGGCCCGGGTCGCCGCGCTGGCGCTGATGGCGTCCGGGCTGCTGCCGATCGCGGGCGTGCTGGTGCTGGTGCTGGTGCTGGGCATGGGCGCGGCGGTGGAGATCGCGGTCCGGCAGGCGCTGGTCTCCGACGTCCTCGGCCCCGAGCAGTACGTGACCGGCCGTGCGCTGCTCAACGTGGTCATCGGAGTCATGCAGATCCTCGGCTACGCGGCCGGCGGCGTGCTGATCGCGTCGGTCGGCGCCACCGGGGCGCTGTGGGCCGCGGCGGGCGCGTCCGCGGTCGCGGTGCTGATCAACCGGCTGGGGCTGCGGCCGCGGCCCGCCCGGACCGGGTCGCGAAGCGCGATGCGCGCCACCTGGGAGGGTAACCGGGCGCTGTTCCGGGATCGGCGGGTCCGCGGCCTGCTGCTGGCGCACTGGCTGCCGAACGGGATGATCGTCGGGGCCGAGGCACTGTACGTGCCGTTCGCCGGCGGATGGGCCGGTGCGCTGTTCGTCGCCGCGGGCGCCGGCATGCTGGCCGGCGATCTGGCGGTGGGCTGGCTGTCGCCGCGCCGCCGGGGAGCGCTGATCCTGCCGCTGTCGGTGCTGCTCGCCGTGCCGTACCTGCTGTTCTTCGTGCTGTCCCCGGGCTGGCCGGCGCTGGTGGCCGTCGCGGTCGCCTCGGCCGGGTTCGGGTCCACGCTGGCGATCCAGGAGCGGTTGCTCACCGTGGTGCCGGAGCGGTTGCGCGGGCAGGGCCTGGGGCTGGCCACCAGCGGCATGATGACGATGCAGGCGGTGGCCGCGGCGGTGACCGGCACGCTCGCGGAGCTGACCTCGGCCGGGACCGCGATGGCCCTGGCCGGGGCCGGGTCGCTGGTGCTGACCGTCGCGCTGTTCCGGTCGGTGCGACCGGGCTGGCGCCCGGCCGGCACCGGCGGACAAACCGCACCGGCGGCCGTCAGTCACCGGTGAGGAAGCCGGTCAGCTCGCGGGCCAGTTCGCGCGGTGCCTCCTCCATCAGGTGGTGCCCGCCGGGCAGCGCCCGGCCGCGCAGATCCGCCGCCCACGGGCGCCACACGCCGAGCACGTCGCCGTCGTAGAGTTCGGCCAGCCCGCTGTCGCGCCCCCACAGCACCTGGGTGGGGCAGGACAGACGGCGGCCGGCGGCCCGGTCGGCGTCGTCGTGCGCCCGGTCGACGCTCAGCCCGGCGCGGTAGTCCTCGCACATCGCGTGCACGGTCTCCGGGTCGTGGATCGCGGCCTGGTAGTCCTCGTACTCGGCGCGGTTCATGTCGTCCTCGTCGTCGCCGTAGCGCAGGCCGTAGAAGAGGTCCGGGTCGTTGGCGATGATCTTCTCCGCGTCGGGGGAGGCGAGGAAGAACCAGTGCCACCACTCGGCAGCGAACCGGGCGTCGCAGCGGCGCAGCGCCTCACCGATCGGCACCACGTCGAGCGCGGTCAGGTGGGTGACCCGCTCCGGGTGGTCCATCGCCAGGCGCAGTGCGACGTATCCGCCCCGGTCGTGCCCGGTCACCGCGAAGCGGTCATGACCCAGAAGCGTCATCAGCCGTACGCAGTCGAGCGCCATCGCCCGCTTGGAGTGCGGCTCGTGCGTCGGCGTGGACGCGGGCTTGCCGGACCGGCCGTAGCCGCGCAGGTCGGGACAGACGACGGTGAACCGCTCCGCCAGCTCGTCCGCGACCCGGCGCCAGGTCAGGTGGGTGCGTGGGTGGCCGTGCAGCAGGAGCAGGGCCGGTCCGGTGCCACCGTGCCGTACCCGCAGGGCGACGTCGCCGGTGTCGATGGTGTCCACAGTGAACGTGTCGAACATGCTCGTCTCACTTCCCGATCGCGGCGCGATCACACCGCCGGTCACCCGGCCGGGCGGTGCGGTCCGGTCACCCGGTCGCGTAGCCGGCGCCGTTCACCGGGTCAACGAGCGCGCGGCCCAGCGGTGTCACGACGTAGAGCACCTCGTTGGCGCGGCGGCGGCTGCGGACCAGGCCCGCGTCGCGCAGTACGGAGAGGTGCTTGCTGACGGTGCCGGGGGCGAGCCGATGCCGGCGGGCCACCTCGGTCGTGGTGTACGGGTCGCGCAGCGCGTGCAGGATGGCCGCGCGGGTGGCGCCCAGCAGGTTCGGCAGCGTGCGGGCCCGGGCCTCGACGCTGTCCGCCGCGAACGCCATCTCCCGGCTGGACTCGGTCATCGGG
>CAKUMG010001050.1 GCA_934667465.1 uncultured Actinoplanes sp.
CGGTGACGGTGACGGCCGGCGGCGGGGCCGGGAACAGATCCAATGCGCGGCACGTCTGCCATTCGACCGGCCAGCGAATCTCCTGGCGCAATCATGAGGACGTCGACGTCATCGGTCAGGTGGACGACGGCAACACGCCCTACCGGCAGGCCGATGTCAACTGCGTGGTGAACTGACGGCCTATCATTCGGACGATGACATTGCAGCCCAGTGACGAGCTTTCCGCCGCGGCATGGCTGTACGCGACCGGGGCCGGCCCGACGCGGCTGATCACGTTCGGGCCGGACTCGTTTCCCGCGTACGCGCGTCTTCGCTACCTACCCGATCCGGTCCGTCCGGGGATGCGCGAGTCGGACGTGCGGCTGTCCCCCGGGCGGCCCCACGAGATCGACCTGGCCCGGACGGCGGTGGAGGCCCTCGCGGATGTGAGCTCCTCCACGCGCGACTGCTACGTCTGCGTGTGGGAGGGCGGTCCGGCGTTGCGGGATCGTGTGTTGACCGGCGGGAACCTGGTGGACCTCGGGCACCGGCGGTACGTCCTGTTCACCGGCAGCCTGGGCGACCTGGCGGGGTGGAGCGACCTGTTCGACTCCGAGGTGCACTCGGCACCGGCCTTCGTCTGGCCGGCGGATCATGCGTGGTGTTTCGCCAGCGACGTCGACCCGCATTGGGCCGGCATCGGCGCGGGCCGCGAGGTTGTCGACCGCCTCGTCGCGGACGCGACCCTCGACGTCGTGCCCGCGGACCCGCGCGAGCAGCAGCCGGCGTACTACTGACCCGGCCGGGAAGCACAACCGGCGGACTGCTGACTCAGCCGGCGAGCGCAGCGGGTTGCCGGGTGCGCGGAACGCTTCCGCGCACCCGGCGCTGCCTGCCGGGACCGGTCAGGCGGTGACGGTGAAGGTGAAGGGGTGCGCGCTGGTCGTGACGGTGGCGCCGGAGGTGAGGGTGGCGGTGACCTCGAACGTGGCCGTGTAGGTGCCGGCGGCCGTGAAGGCCCAGTTCGCGTGGGCGTGGGTGTTCGCGGCCACGGCGAGGGTGTCGGGCAGGCCGTCGCCGCTGTCGAAGAGCCGGGCCGGCGTGCCGAAAGCTCGTGGTGTAGACGCTGAACCGGCCCGGGCCGGTCACCGACGACAGCCGGAACGTGAGCGAGCCTGGCTGCACTGCCGTTGACGGTACGCCGAGGGTGTTCCAGCCGGCGAACAGCAGCGCCGGGTTCTGGGACTGCGGCAGGACCCACGCGGTGCCGCCCGGCGCTCCCAGGAACGACCAGGCGGAGCCGGCGGGTACGGTCACCTTCGCCGCCGCCGGCACCCGGAACACCACGTCGGCCGGGGCGCGCTCGACCGTGTCGTCCAGCACGGCCGGCCGCAGGGCGCCGCCCTCGAGATCGACGTCCAGCACGTCCACGTGGCCGGAGGAAAGCGCGACCGGCGCGGCCTGCGTGACGGGCGCGGCCTGCGTGACCGGCACGGCGTGCGCGGGCGCCGGCGTCAGGGTGGCGACGGCCAGCGCGGCGACGATCGCGGCCGCCCTCATCGCTGCGCCGTGAACGTGTAGGTGGCCGGGTCGGACGTGATCGTGCGGCCGGTCGCCGCGAGCGTCGCCGTGGCGCGCACCTTCACCTGGTAGGTGCCCGCCTTGTCGAAGGCCCAGTTGGCGTGGACGTGGCCGCCGGTGGCGAGGCCGATCGCGTCGGGCAGGCCGTCCCCGCTGTCGGTGAGCACGTCCGGTGCCCCGACGGCGTCCTGGGTGAAGACGGCGAGGGAGCCGGGACCGCGTACGCGCTCGATCCCCGCGAAGACGCCCGGCTCGAAGGCCGGCGAGGGCGGCGGCGAGGACACCACCCGAGGCCAGGACGCGGAACGGGGTACGCGCGGCGGAACTCCTTCGATCGCGGCCGCCGTCCCCCTCGGACGGGGTATGGGGCAGTCAGGTCAGCGGGCCTGGCACTCCTGGCACACGCCGAAGATCTCCATGGTGTGCCCGACGTCGGCGAAGCCGTGCTCGGCCGCGACCTTGTCGGCCCAGCGCTCGACCGCCGGCCCGGCGACCTCGACCGTCTTGCCGCAGTCGCGGCACACGAGGTGGTGGTGGTGCGACGAACTGCACATGCGGAACAGCTGGTCCTTGCCGGGCAGCCGGGTGCTGTCCGCCTCGCCCGCGTCGACCAGCAGCTGCAGCGTGCGGTAGACGGTCGTGAGGCCGACCTTGGCGCCGCGCTGCAGGAGCATCTGGTGCAGCTGCTGCGCCGAGTAGGAGCCGTCCACCTCGCGCAGCAGGGCGAGGACCTCGCCGCGCTGGCGGGTGCTGCGGGTGGTGTTGGGAATCGAGGGCACCAGGAAGCTCCGTCGGACGTCGGCGAGGCCGCGGGGAGCGACGGCCCTGCAGGTGATTATGCACCGTTGCGCATGTGCCGCAGTCCCCCACCGGCCCCGCCCGCCAACTTGACGATGGAAATCGTTTTCAACAAGATAGAGACATGAGCACCACGTCGTTCGTCGTCACCCTGTCCGGATTCTGGCCGCACGCCACCGCCGCCGCGGCGGAGCAGCTGCTCCGCGCCCACCCGGGGCTGCGTCACGTGCCGTACCGCGGGATCGAGGAGCTACCGGAGGGCGGCGACCTGCTGGTGACGCTGCCGGAGACGTGCGAGCCGGACCGGTTCCGGGCCGAGTGGGCGGCGCACGCCGCGGGCGGCACGCGGCGGCTCGGCACGCTGGTCACCGTCGTCCCCGCCGACCTGGTGCTCGACGGGCTCACCGACGAGCGGCCGGCCGCGCCGGGCGGGCCCGCCATCGGCGACCTGGTCGGGCGCCAGCTGGAACAGTGCC
>CAKUMG010001051.1 GCA_934667465.1 uncultured Actinoplanes sp.
GTCCCGTGCGGGGCGGGGCACTCTCGGGGCTGAGCCGTCCCGGTCGAAGCGGCGACTTTGCCAGGCCGCCGGAGTGAGGTTTTCAGGCCGACGGCGGGTCGGAAAAGTGCAGGCTGCGACCCCTGGGCGGGTATGACGATCGTGCATAGCGGCTATGCGGAATTGTCGTTACCGATGGGCGGAGCGGGGTGTCACCGTCGGGGGCATGACCGAGACCGTGCAGCGACTGACCGCTTTCGACCTTGCCCGGCCCGCGACGCATCCGCTCGCGCAGGGGTTCTTCCAGTGGTGCGTCGTCACCGCCGACCTGGACGCCCGGTGCGCCGAGGTCGAGAAGCTCTACGGGCCCGCCGGCTTCTGGATCCAGGAGAACGCGCCGCTGCGGCGGGTGACCCTGCGCGGCAAGCCGATCGAGCTGCGGGTCGACATGGCCCTGGGCTATATCGGGGACACCAATATCGAGATCATCCGGCCGCGCCCGGAGGGGGATGCCAACCTCTACACCGAGTTCCTCGAGGAGCGGCCCGAGGGCGGGTTCCACCACCTCGGCTTCCAGGTGCACGACTTCGCGGCCGCAGCCGCGGAGCTGACCGCCCGGGCGGGGGAGGCCGTGCAGGCCGGCGACTTCGGCGACGAGATCCTCTATTTCGACGCCGGCGTGACCGCCACGATGGCGAGCCTGCGCGCCGGAAACTCTCCGCGCGGGTAGCCCTGAAACCCGCCCCGGTCACTGTTCGCGGTGACTGCGTCCGGGGCGGCTCAGGGTCGGTACCGGGGATGTCCCCGATGCCGCGGCGGTTCGTCCACTGTGAAGCTCTGTGGCCATGACCACCGTTTCGCGCCGGGCGCTGCTGACGCTGACCGCCGCCGGTGCCACCGCCGCCGTCCTGCCCGCCCGCGCCTGGGCCGCCGATCCGGTGGCGGCGGCTGACCCCTGGTGGAAGCCGATGCGTACGGCGATCGAGAACGTGCCGGACGGCGAGTTGCCGACCGCGACCGCCGCGCAGGTGCGCCTGACCACGGCCGCCGGGTCGTGGACGGGCCGTTCCGGGGTGGCGGACGTCGTCACGCGCGCGCCCGTGCCGGCCGGTGCCCGGTTCCGGATCGGCAGCGTGACCAAGACGTTCACGGCCACGGTCGTGCTGCAGCTGGCCGCGGAGGGGCGGGTGCGGCTCGACGCGCCCGTGGCGCTCTACCTGCCGGGGCTGCTGCCCGCGGCGTACCGGTCAATGACCGTCCGTCATCTGCTCGACCACCGCACCGGCCTGCCCGTCCCGTCGTCGCCCGACGGCGTCGCCTGGCAGATCGAGCACCGCTTCGACCGGCACCGCGCCGAGGATCTGGTGCGGGCGGCCCTGGAGCACGAGCGCGAGTTCGAGCCCGGCACCCGCCAGCGTTACACGAACATGGGCCCGATCGTGGCGGGCCTGCTGATCCGTCGGGTGACCGGCCGGACGTACGGCGACGAGATCCACCGCCGGATCGCCCGCCCGCTCGGCCTGCGCGACACCCGCGTGCCCGGCCACGACCCGGCGATCCGCGGCCCGCACGCGCGTGGCTACCAGGAGCTCGGCGGGCGGCTGGTCGACGTGACCCGCTGGAACCAGTCCGGCACCCCGGCGTCGGGCGACATGATCTCCAGCGTGCGCGACCTCGACGTGTTCACCCGGGCGCTGTTCGGCGGGCGGCTGCTGCCGGCGGCGCAGCAGCGGGAGCTGTTCGCGCTGCCCGCGGAGGTGCGGGGGGCGAAGTACAGCGCGGGTCTGCAGTCGCTCGGCGGCGGCCTGTGGGGCAAGTCCGGTTCCCGGTACGGCTACAGCGCCGCGCTGGCCGCGACCGCGGACGGCGGCTCCCGGCTGATCTACTCGGTGAACGCGACCGACGCGAAGTCCACCGACGAGACGCCGGTCGTCGGCCGCATCATCGGCACCGCGCTGGCCCTCATCACGGGCGGCTGACCGCGTCGTCCCAGCGGTGGACATAGCCCGTGAGGGGCTGCAGCGCGGCCACGAGCTCGCGCCCGCGCGGCGTGAGCTCGTAGCGCACGGACACGGGCGTGGTCGGGATGACCGTCCGGGACACCAGGCCGGCGCCCTCGAGCTGCTTGAGCCGGACGGTGAGCATGCGGGCGGAGACGCCGCCGGCCGCGGCGGCGATGGCGGTGAACCGGGTGGCGCCGCGGGCCAGCGCGACCAGGATGCCGGGCGACCACTTCTCGCCCACGACCTCGAGGGCGCGGCTGGCGCGGCGGCATGCGATCTCGTCGCTGTGCTCGGACACATGCGCAGCCTAGTCCGGCGGCTTACTTTTCGTAAGTGGGTTACCGCTTGTTTGTGGGGGTGTCCGGGTCACCGCAAGCATTGACGCATGCCCGACTACGGACACGAACTGCGGTTCGGCAGCTTCGTCACCCCCACCAGCACCCGCCCGCGGCACGCCGCCGACCTGGCCGTCCTGAGCGAGGACGCCGGGCTCGACGTCGTCACGTTCCAGGACCACCCGTACCAGCCGGCGCTGCTCGACACCTGGACCGCGCTCACCTGGGCCGCCGCCCGCACGTCCCGGATCCACCTCTCCGGCAACGTGCTCAACCTGCCGCTGCGCCCGCCCGCCGTGCTGGCCCGCGGTGGCGAGCCTGGACCTGCTCAGCGACGGCCGCGCCGCGCTCGGGCTCGGCGCCGGTGGTTTCCCGGACGCGGTCGCGGCGATGGGCGGCCCGCACCGCAGCCCGGCGGAGGCCGTGGACGCGCTCGGCGAGGCGCTCGACATCATCCGCGGCACCTGGTCCGGCGACCCCGGCCCGCTGCTCGCGCAGCGTGGCCGAGTGCTCCTC
>CAKUMG010001052.1 GCA_934667465.1 uncultured Actinoplanes sp.
GCTCCCGCCCGCGCTCCGCACGATCCGGCGCCCCGGCTCCCGCCCGCGCTCCGCACGGCCCGGCGCCGTCCGGCTCTCGCCGCGCGCGGATTCCGGCGATTCACCCGCCCGCGACGGCCCGCGGGCGCCCAGGTCAGTGGTGGGATCGCCATCGAGCAGCAGCGGACCGGCTCAACTCCCCGCGGCCGTCACCCCGCCGGCCCGTGAGGCCGAACGTCTCCGCGAGAAGGCCGCGGCAGCCACAACGGCCCGTCCCGATCGAGCCCGCCCGGCCCGGCGGGGCCGAGCTCAGGCCGGGTCTGTGGCCGCGGTGACGGTCAGGCGCACTCGCCCGTCTTCACGCCGCGGGTGCGCTGCGTGCCCAGCTCGGCCGTGCTCGCCGCCTCCTTCGCCGTCAGCGCGAACCCGACGTTCCGGTCGTCCGCCGCCGCCGCGAAGATGACCCCGAGCACGTCGCCGTTCTCGGCGACCAGCGGCCCGCCCGAGTTGCCGCTCTGCACCAGCGCCCGGATCGTGTAGATCTCGCGGGTCACGTTGCCGGCGTCGTAGATGTCGGGCCCGGTGATGTCGCTGACCTCGCGGACCCGGGCGCCCTGCGCGTTGTAGGGCCCGTCGAGCGGGAAGCCCAGCACGATCGCGTCGTCACCGGTCGCGGCGGGCTCGTCGACGAACGGCATGACCGGCGCCTCGAGCCCGGGCACGTAGATGACCGCCAGGTCGCGGTCCGGGTCGTAGACGACGACCTTGCCGTCGAGCCGGTCGTCCTGCGTCTCCACCTGGACGTTGCGGGTGCCCGCCACGACGTGCGCGTTGGTCATGATGCGCTCGTTCGCATAGACGAAGCCGGAGCCCTCGATGCGGCGCGAGCAGCTCGGCGCGGTGCCGAGGACCTTGATGACCGACTTGCGGGAGCCGACGACGACCGGGGCCTTGGCCAGGGCCGGGTCGGGCGCCGCGACCTCGCGGGCGTTGGTGCGGGTCAGGCTGCCCCGGACGTCCGGGAAACCGTTGTAGAGCGTCTGGCGCAGGTCCGCCGTGAGCGCCCGTGCCTGGTCCGGCATGATCCCGTCGACCCCGCCGAGGATCGCGCTGCTGCGGACCTGCGCGTTGAACTCGGGGAAGGGCGTCGACGACAGCGGTACGGCGAGCAGGGGCGCCACGACCAGCAGGGCAGCCACGGAGACGGCCGCGCCGCCGGCGTCGTCGACCCGCTGCAGGGGCGGGCTGTCGATCGCCCGGCGCAGCCGCGAGCCCAGCCAGCCCGCCAGCACCTGGCCCAGCACGGCGAGCGCAAAGATCACCACGACCGCGATCACCAGCCGCACCAACGGCGCGACGAACTGGTTCGCGATCAGCGGGGCGATCTGAAGGCCGATCAGCACACCGCTGAAGAACCCGCCGATCGACAACGCCGCGACGACGAAACCCTGCCGGTAGCCGCTGATGGCGAAGAGCACCATGAAGAGGATCAGGACTGCATCGGCCACAAGCACTCGCCCAGGGTAGAAGTAACGGTCACGAGACCACCTCGTCGGTGGCCGTCGGCGCCGAAGCGGTGGTCTCGGCCGCCGAGGAAGTGGTCCCGGCCGCCGAGGCAGTGCTCCCCACCGATGGCCGGGCCACCGGTGGAACGACCGCCGGAACGGCCCTCTCCCCCGGCCGCGCGGGGGTGACCACGGGGTCGGGCAACTCCATGATGCGCCCCGGCCGCCAGGGCACAGCCCATCCGGCCATATCGAGCAGTGTCGATATTACGCCCGCGGTGAAGCCCCAGACCAGCATGCCGCCCGCCTGGAAACCCGGCCCCATCCATCCGCTGCTGTGCCGGACCCGCACCCGGTTCGCCGGATCCACGAGCTCGGCCACCGGGAGCCGGGCGACCCGCTCGACCTCCTCGGCCTGGCGCGGCCCGACCGGGTGCGGCGCGTGCCACCAGGCCAGCACCGGGGTCACCACGAACCGGCTCACCGGGATGTAGAGCCGGGGCAGCTCGGTCAGCACCGTCGCGCTCGCGGGGTCGAGCCCGACCTCCTCGTGCGCCTCGCGCAGCGCGGTCGCCGCGGGGTCCCTGTCCTCCGGATCGGCCGCGCCGCCGGGGAAGGCGGGCTGTCCGGCGTGCGTACGCATCGTCGCCGCCCGCTGCAGCACGAGCAGCTCCGGCTCCCCGGGGCGCTCCTCGCCCAGCAGCACGAGCACAGCGCTCGCCCGCCCGCCCTGCGCCGGCACGGGCAGCGTGCTGAAGTCCTCGGTCCGCGCGGACGCCACCCGGGTCAGCAGCGGCTCCCACCACGCGGGCAGCCCGGCCGGCCTCATCCGCCCACCGTCACGCCGGTGCGGGTGCGGACCAGCTCGCCGAGCGCCGGCTTGTCGAGGGGGCGGCCCGAATAGACGTAGTGCTCGCCGGCCTCGTTGACGAACACGGTCAGCGGCAGCGCGGTCCGGCCCAGCGCCGAGAGCAGCTTCTGCTCCCGGTCGAAGAGGGTCGGCATGCTGATCCCGTGGTCGGCGGCGAACGACGCGCCGTGGTCACGCTCGTCGCGGGTGTCCACCCCGAGGACCAGCAGCCGCCCCTCGGTGGCGTCGGCCAGCTCCTGGATGACCGGCAGCTCCTCCCGGCACGGCCCGCACCACGAGCCCCAGAGGTTGATCACGGCCGGCCCGCGCAACGAGGTGAGCCGGACCTGCTCCCCACCGGCGAAGCACGGAAGTTCCAGATCCGGAAGGTCGGCCGGCGCCGAGGCGGGAGCGGAGGGCCCGGTCAGCGACTCGCAACCGGCGAAGGGCACGGGCTGCTCCGGCTCGGGCGTGGCCTCGGTGGC
>CAKUMG010001053.1 GCA_934667465.1 uncultured Actinoplanes sp.
TCGCGTACGCGAGGGGTATCACCGACCTTGATCCGCTGCCGCACGGCCGGATCTTCGAGCGCTTCCTCAACCCCGAGCGCATCTCGATGCCCGACGTCGACATCGACTTCGACGAGCGCCGGCGCGGCGAGGTCATCAAGTACGTCACCGACCGCTGGGGCGAGGACAAGGTCGCGCAGATCGCGACGTTCGGCACGATCAAGGCGAAGGCCGCGATCAAGGACGCGTCCCGGGTGCTCGGCTACCCGTTCGCCGTGGGTGACCGGATCACCAAGGCGATGCCGCCGGACGTCATGGGCAAGGGCATGAGCCTCACCGGCATCTTCAACAAGGACGACAAGCGCTACGGCGAGGCCGGCGAGATCCGCTCGATGTACGAGCAGGAACCCGACGTCAAGAAGGTCATCGACACGGCGCGCGGCATCGAGGGCCTGATCCGGCAGACCGGCGTGCACGCCGCCGGCGTCATCATGAGCGCCGAGCCGATCATCGACCACATCCCGCTGATGCGCCGGCCCGCCGACGGCGTCATCATCACGCAGTTCGACTACCCGACCTGCGAGACGCTCGGCCTGCTCAAGATGGACTTCCTGGGCCTGCGCAACCTGACGATCATCGATGACGCGGTCAAGAACATCAAGCTCAACCACGACCTCGACCTCGACCTGCTGGCGTTGCCGCTGGACGACAAGAAGTCGTACGAGCTGCTGGCCCGCGGTGACACCCTGGGCGTGTTCCAGCTCGACGGCGGGCCGATGCGCTCGCTGCTGCGGCTGATGAAGCCCGACAACTTCGAGGACATCTCCGCCGTCCTGGCGCTCTACCGCCCGGGCCCGATGGGCGTCGACTCGCACACCAACTACGCGCTGCGCAAGAACGGCCTGCAGGAGATCACGCCGATCCACCCGGAGCTCGAGGCCCCGCTCAAGGAGATCCTCGAGCCCACGTACGGCCTGATCGTCTATCAGGAGCAGGTGCAGCGCGCCGCGCAGATCCTCGCCGGCTACTCGCTGGGCCAGGCCGACCTGCTGCGCCGCGCGATGGGCAAGAAGAAGAAGGAGATCCTGGAGAAGGAGTTCGTGCCGTTCCAGGCGGGCTGCCGCGAGCACGGCTACTCCGACCAGGCCACCCAGGCGGTGTGGGACGTGCTGGTGCCGTTCGCCGGCTACGCGTTCAACAAGGCGCACTCCGCCGCGTACGGTCTGGTGTCCTACTGGACCGCCTACCTCAAGGCGCACTACCCGGCCGAATACATGGGCGGGCTGCTGACCTCGGTCGGCGACGACAAGGACAAGATGGCGATGTACCTGGCCGAGTGCCGGCGCATGGGCATCCAGGTCCTGCCGCCGGACGTCAACGAGTCGGCCGGCCCGTTCACCCCGGTCGGCAAGGACATCCGGTTCGGTCTCGCCGCCATCCGCAACGTCGGCGCCAACGTGGTCGAGTCCATCGTCCGGTGCCGCCAGGAGAAGTCGGAGTACAAGGACTTCTACGACTTCCTCTCCAAGGTCGACGCGGTGGTCTGCAACAAGCGGACCGTGGAATCGCTGATCAAGGCAGGCGCGTTCGACTCGATGGGGCACAGCCGCAAGGCGCTGCTCGCGGTGCACGCCGAGGCCATCGACGCGTTCGCCGACGTCAAGCGCAAGGAGGCGGCGGGCCAGTTCGACCTGTTCGGCGCGTTCGGCGAGGAGTCCGGCGGCGGCGCGACCGTCGCCATGCCGACCATCACCACCGACGAGTGGGACAAGCGCGACAAGCTGTCCTTCGAGCGCGAGATGCTCGGCCTCTACGTCTCCGACCACCCGCTCGCCGGCCTGGAGCAGGTGCTCGCGAACGCCGCGGACACCACGATCGCGTCGCTCAACGAGGAGGGCTCGGTCCCGGACGGCTCGGTCGTCACGCTCGCCGGCATCCTCACCGGCGTGCAGCGGCGGATCACCAAGCAGGGCCGGGCGTGGGCGTCGGCGACGCTCGAGGACCTGGCCGGCGGCGTCGAGGCGCTGTTCTTCCCCAACACGTACGAGGTGATCGGCCAGTACATCGCCGAGGACGCGATCGTCGTGGTCAAGGGCCGGGTGGACCGGCGCGACGACACCCCGCGGATCATGGCGATGGACATGTCGATGCCCGACGTGACCCACAACCCCGACTCCAAGCCGATCACGCTGACCATGCCGATCACCCGGTGCACCCCGCCGCTGGTCTCCGAGCTCAAGGAGATCCTGGTCAGCCATCCCGGCGACGCCGAGGTCCACGTGCACCTGCTCAACGGCAGCCGCAAGACAGTCATGCGGCTCGGCGGTTTCAAGGTGGCGCCGACGCCCGCGCTGCGCGCCGACCTCAAGATGATCCTCGGCCCGTCGGCGGTCGCCTGATGGCCGCGCCGGGCCGCGCGCCCCGACCTGGCAGGATCGGGGTGTGAACCCGAGCCACGAACCGGAGCCGGTCTACCTGTACGGCCCGCCGCCCGCAGCAGAGCCGGAGGCCCCCGAGGTCTCCGTCGCGCCGCCGCCCCGCCCGGTGCGGAACTGGCGCCGCGGCGTCGCCGTCACCGCGGGCCTGACCGGTGCGATGGCGGTCGCGGGTGCCCTGCTGGGGCTGCTCTGGTCCTGGGTCTCCCCGGGCGTGCCGGTGATCAACGCGGGTCCCGGCGGCATCGTGATCAACGACCCGTCCCCGGAGGAGTACATCGCCGCGGACAGCTGGTTCACCCTGATCGGCTTCGGGTTCGGCATCGCCGCCGCGATCACCGCGTGGCTGGTGCTGCGCCGCGACCGGGGGCCGGCGCTGCTGCTCGGGGTGGTCCTCGGGGGC
>CAKUMG010001054.1 GCA_934667465.1 uncultured Actinoplanes sp.
AGCATCAGCCGGCGACTCCCCAGCACCGGCGGCACCGGGTGCCGCCCGGGGCGCTTCGCTGCCGGACGCCGGATCAGCCTGCCCCCCGCCAGGAACCGCACCGGGCACCGTGACAGCTTGCCCCCCGCCAGGACCCGCACCGGGCACCGTGACAGCCTGAGGAGCGGCGCCGGCCTGCCCCTCACCAGCAGCATCATCAGCCCCCGCGACGACCGGCTCTCCAGCGGCCTCAGGCTCCGCGACGACCTGCCCCTCGACCCGCGCATGCCGCGGCGGCACCGCCAGCCGCAGCACGTCGAATAGGTTGCCGGCATACCGGTCCGCCACCGCCCGCGCCAGCCGGGCGATCTCCGGATCGAGCACCCGCTCCGGCGACACGATCTTGTCCACATAGGCCAGGCGTTCGTGCGCGCTGGACTCGGCGCGCTCGAGCAGGAACCCGTTGACCAGCTGCCCCGCGAACCGCACCTTGACCCGCACCCCGGGCTGGGCGGCGGCGTCGTCGGCCGCATCCACCAGATAGTCGAAGGGCCGGTCGAGGTGCGGCAGCGGCACGTCGACCGACACCCGGGCGACCGGCAGCGACGCCGCGGGCTCGCGGTCGCGCGTCCTGCCACCCTTCGTCTTCACCCGTCCAGTGTCCCGCCGGGGTACGACATTTTCGCCGCCCCCGGGCGGCGAAACCCGTGTGAGCAGGCTCTCCGGAATCAGCGCGTCCCCTTCCGGAGAGACGGATGAGACGCCGGAGACCGAGGAGACGGAAACGGGTGCCCCAGCACCAGCTGGAACACCCGTCACGTCGCTCATGGGAACGGCAGAGGAGCTCAGACCGCGGCAGCGGCCTTCAGGTCCTGCGCCCGGTCGGTGTTCTCCCAGAGCAGCTCGGGCAGCTCGCGGCCGAAGTGGCCGTAGGCAGCCGTCTGCTGGTAGATCGGGCGCATCAGGTCGAGGTCGCGGATGATCGCGGCCGGGCGGAGGTCGAACACCTCGTTGATGGCCTTCTCGATCCGCTCGACCGGCACGTTCTCGGTGCCGAACGTCTCGACGAACAGCGACACCGGGTGCGCCTTGCCGATCGCGTACGCCACCTGCACCTCGCACCGCTCGGCCAGCCCGGCCGCGACGACGTTCTTGGCGACCCAGCGCATCGCGTACGCCGCGGAGCGGTCCACCTTCGACGGGTCCTTGCCCGAGAACGCGCCGCCGCCGTGGCGCGCGTAGCCGCCGTACGTGTCAACGATGATCTTCCGGCCGGTCAGACCCGCGTCACCCATCGGGCCACCGATCTCGAACCGGCCGGTCGGGTTGACCAGCAGCCGGTAGTTCTCGGTGTCGATGTCCAGCGCCGCCAGCTCGGGGGCGATGACGTGCTCGCGGATATCCGGGGTGAGCAGCGACTCCAGCGAGATGTCCGCGGCGTGCTGGGTCGACACGACGACCGTGTCGAGGCGCACGGGCTTGAAGCCGTCGTACTCGATGGTGACCTGGGTCTTGCCGTCCGGGCGCAGGTAGGGGATCGTGCCGTCCTTGCGCGCGGCCGACAGCCGGCGGGCGAGGCGGTGCGCCAGCGCGATCGGCAGCGGCATGAGCTCCGGGGTCTCGGAGCAGGCGAAACCGAACATCATGCCCTGGTCGCCGGCGCCCTGGGCGTCGAGCGCGTGCTCGGAGTCGCCCTCGCGCAGCTCGATGGCGCTGTCCACGCCCTGGGCGATGTCGGGCGACTGCGCACCGATGGACACGCTGACGCCGCAGGACGCGCCGTCGAAGCCCTTCTTCGACGAGTCGTAGCCGATGCCCAGGATCGTCTCGCGCACGATCGAGGGGATGTCCGCGTACGCCTTGGTCGTGACCTCGCCGGCGACGTGCACCTGTCCGGTCGTGATCAGCGTCTCCACCGCGACGCGGCTGCGCGGGTCCTGCGCGAGCAGGGCGTCGAGAATTCCGTCGCTGATCTGGTCAGCGATCTTGTCCGGGTGGCCTTCCGTGACCGACTCGGAAGTGAACAGGCGGCGTGCCACGGTGCTCCTCAGATTGCGTCGAAGGTTTCGTTGCGCGGCAGTGTAGCTATTGCCGCTCAAGCCTCGCTGGACCGGCCTCGCGAGTTCCCATCCTCGCCGACCTGCGGTCCCAGCCGGGTAACGACCTGGTCCCATATCGCATCGGCCACATCGTCTTTGGGGAGTTTGCCGAGCGACAGGGTGCTGCCGTCGGCGCCCAGGACGGTGACGGTGTTGTCGTCCTGGCCGAAGACCAGGCCGGTGCCCACCTCGTTAACGACGATGAGGTCGGCGCGTTTCCGGGCCAGCTTGCCGCGGGCGTTCTCCAGGGCGTCGTGCGTCTCCGCCGCGAACGCCACCAGCACCTGACCGGATTGTTTGGCGGCGCCCAGTTCCGCGGCGATGTCGGGATTCGTGACCAGTTCGAGAACGGGCGCCCCGCCGCCGGGGTCTTTTTTGATCTTCTTCTCCGCCACCGACGCGGGCCGGAAGTCGGCGGGGGCCGCCGCCATCACCACCGCGTCGGCACCCTTGGCCGCGGTCAGCGTGGCCTCGCGGAGCGCGGCCGTCGTGTCGACGGTCACCACGTCCGCACCGGCCGGGGGAGAAAGAGTGACGTTCGCCGCAATCAGCGTGACCCGGGCGCCGCGGGCGACGGCGGCGCGCGCGAGGGCGTACCCCTGCTTGCCGGAGGAGCGATTGCCGAGGAACCGTACGGGATCCAGCGGCTCGCGGGTCCCGCCCGCGGTGACCACCACGTGCCGCCCGGTCAGGTCGGCGGGCCCGGCACCGCCGCGGCGAAGCACCCGCA
>CAKUMG010001055.1 GCA_934667465.1 uncultured Actinoplanes sp.
ACATCACGTGCACGGCGATCAGGTGCAGCTCCTGCACGACCTGCGAGTCGGGCGACGGGCAGTGCAGCGTCTCGTCGCAGGCGTGGCCGAGCGGGTTCGGGCCCTCGCCGGTCATCGCCCAGGTGCGGACGCCCGCCTCCCGGGCGGCGTGCGCGGCGGCGACCAGGTTGGGGCTGCGGCCGCTGGTGGACAGCAGCAGCAGGACGTCGCCGGGGCGGCCGTGTGCCCGTACCTGCCGGGCGAAGACCTCCTCGAAGCCGTAGTCGTTGCCGATCGCGGTGATCGCCGACGAGTCGGGGGTGAGCGCGACCGCGGACAGCGGCATCCGCTCGTCGCGGAGCCGGCCGACCAGTTCGGCGGCGAGGTGCTGGGCCTCGGCGGCGCTGCCCCCGTTGCCGGCGACCAGCAGCCGGCCGCCGGTGCCGAGGTGCTCGGCGAGCTGCTCGCCCCAGCGGGCCAGACGCAGGGCGGCTACGGCGCGGAAGAGCGGGAGCGCCGCGGTCATGCCGCGCAGGTGCGTGTCGAGCGGGTCCATCAGACGACCGCCTCTCGGGTCTCGGGGGTGGTGGTCAGGCCGGGGCCGGACGCGCCGGCGTAGACCGCGGCGAGCCGGCCCGCGATCCGGTCCCAGGCGTAGGAGGTCGCGGCCCGGTCGGCCGACGCGGCCGCGTACGAGACGCGGCGGATGTCGTCGCGCAGCAGCCGGCGCAGCGCCGTGCCGAGCGCACCCGGGTCGCGGGGCGGGACCAGGTCGCCGGTGACGCCGTCGACGACGGTGTCGGTGAGCCCGCCGACCGCGGTGGCGACCACGGGCACGCCGCAGGCCATGGCTTCGAGGGGGGTGAGCCCGAACGGCTCGTACCAGGGCGCGGCGGCGAGCACGTCGGCGGAGCGGTACCACTGCGGCATCCGGGCGGCGGGCACCGCGCCGGCCAGGCGGACCCGGTCGGCGACGCCGCACTGCCGGGCGAGGGCCAGCAACCACCGGGCGTACGGGTGACCGGCCAGGTCCCCGTCCGGCGGGCCGCCCGCGACGACGAGCTCGGCGCCGGGCACCGCGGGCAGCGCCCGGATCAGGTCCTCGTAGCCCTTGCGCTCGACGAGGCGGCCCACGGTCAGGATCCGCTGCCG
This sequence comes from uncultured Actinoplanes sp., assembly GCA_934667465.1. Classification (GTDB taxonomy): domain Bacteria; phylum Actinomycetota; class Actinomycetes; order Mycobacteriales; family Micromonosporaceae; genus Actinoplanes. The sequence goes on from CAKUMG010001055.1 coordinate 1,132, forward strand.
GGTGCCGTCGCGCGGCTCGGCGGGACCCTCGCGGCGGAAGCGGGCGGTGTCGACGCCGGACGGCACCAGCACCATCCGCTCCCGGGACAGCCCGAGCCGCAGCAACTCCCGGATCTCGTCCTGGCACTGGACGACGATGCGGTCCACGACCCGGCCCAGTTGCCGCTCGTACGCGACGCGGTGCGCCGGGCTCGTGTCGGCCGCGCCCTGGTGGCGGCGCTTCACGGAGCCCAGCGCGTGGTAGGTCTGCACGACCGGCACCCCGCACCGGCGCGCGGCGGTCACCGTGGCGAGCCCGCTCATCCAGAAGTGCGCGTGGGCGACGTCGGGCAACCGGCTCGTACGCCACTCGGCCGCGAGCCACTCCGCGAACGCCCCCATGTACGGCAGCAGCTCGTCCTTGGGCAGCACCGCCGGCGGCCCTGCGGGCACGTGCACCACCTCGAAGCCGTGCACGGCCACCACGTCCGGCGGCCCGGGATCGTCGCGCCGCGTGTAGACCCGCACCTCGTGGCCGCGCCGGGCGAGGGCGGCGGCCAGATCGGCGACGTGCGCGTTCTGGCCTCCCGCGTCGACGCCGCCGAGCGCGGAGAGCGGGCTGGCGTGCTCGGAGATCATCGCGATGCGCATGTTTCCTCCTCGAGAAGGCGGTCCCAGTCCGCGAGGAACCGGTCGAGGCCGTAGCGGGCCAGGGCGACCTGCCGGGCGCGGTCGCCGAGGCGGCGGGCGGCGTCCGGCTCGTCGATGAGCCACTGCGCGGCCTCGGTCAGCGTGGCGACGCGGGTGGACAGCACCCCCGCGTCGGGCGGGACGGCGGCGATCGCCTCGGTGGTGGCCAGGGCGAGGACGGGCATGCCGAGCTGCATCGCCTCGATCAGGCTGAGCCCGAGCGAGGTCCAGCGGCACAGGTGCAGATAGGCCCGCCGCTGAGCGATCTCGGCGTGCATGGCCGCCTGCGGCGGGTCGTCGTACGCGGTCACGCCGGCCAGGTCGAGGCCGGCGACCCCCATGCCGTACACGTCGAGCGGCGCGACGGCGGCGAACCGCGGGTACAGGTCGGTGCCGGTGACGCGGCGGCGGCGTACGGGCTCGTTGGTGACCACGGCGAGACGCTCCAGCTCGCCGGTCCAGCGGGCGGCGGGCTCGACGACGCCGTGCTCGATGACGGTGGTACGGGTGCCACCGGTGTCCCAGAACAGCTCGTTGAAGTGGGTGACGTGCGCGATGACCAGGTCGTCCCGGTCGGCGAGGGGGTGCCGGGTGTCGGGCACGTCGCCGCGCGGGGTGTTGTGCTCCACATAGATCCGCGGCGCGTGCAGGTGCGCGACCCGCTCCAGCTCCCCGGGGCGCTGCAGCACGATCACGTCCACGTCGCCCGGGCCCAGCGCGGCGACGTCGACCTCCTCCACCGTCTCCGGCCAGGGGAAGGTGCGGGCGCGGCCGCGGCCCCACTCGTCGCGCGCGGCGTTGACCGGCACGAGGTACCGGTGCTTGCCCCGGACGAACGCGGTCGCCCAGGATCCGTGCACGTGCCACAGCAGGATGTTCATGCGGCGACCTCCCTCTTTCTCGGTGCGGCTGCGTCTTCTCCCCTCGCGGGGTCTTCCGTTGCGGGGTCTTCCGTTGCGGGGTCTTCCGTTGCGGGGTCTTCCGTTGCGGGGTCTTCCGTTGC
>CAKUMG010001056.1 GCA_934667465.1 uncultured Actinoplanes sp.
AGCATCAGCGCGTCGGCCCGCTGCGGGCCCAGCCGCTCCCGGGACTCCTCCGGCGTCTCGGCGGCCACCCGGTCCGGCCCGCCCGCGACGGCCTCGGTCAGCTCGCGCACGGTCGGGTTGTGCCCCGAGACGCCGAGCAGATAGCCCAGCCCCTCGCCGCGCTCCAGGACGATCCGGTAGAGCGCGGCCACGTCGTTGACGTGCACCGTCGTCCAGTGCTGCGCGCCGCCGCCGATCACCGGCACCCTGCCGTCCGGGGTGCGGGCCGCCGCGAGCCGGGCCGGGATGCCGCCGCCGTGCCCGTGCACGATGCCGGGTGCGAGGATCGTCACCACCAGGCCCGAGGTCAGCACGGCCTCCTCGACGGGGATCCGCCACGCGGTCAGCTCGGGCGGCTGCACCGGGGACACCTCGGTGATCGCCGGGTTGCTGCCCCACAGCCAGACGCCGCTGGTGTGCACGTAGGGCCGGCCCGCCCGGGTCGCCGCGGCCAGCACGCCGCGGTCCAGCCGCTGCGTGGTCGCGTCGCCGGTGGCGGCGAGGTGGGCCACGGCGTCCGCCGCGGTGAACAGCCCGGCCAGCCAGTCCGCATCGAACAGGTCGCCGACGACGGGTTCCGCCCCGAGCCGGCCCACCGTGAGCGCCGCGTCGCCGCTGCGCACCGGCGCGGTGACCCGATGCCCGGCCGCGATCAGCTCCCGCACCAGCGCCGACCCGAGGTAGCCCGATCCGCCCGTCACCGCGATCCTCATCCCCCGACGCTAGTCGCGCGGGCCTCCCGGCACGGGGTGACCTTCGACTCGTCCCACCGCGCCGCGGCGCTCAGCAGCCCCGTCGCTCCCGCGGCCGGCCCGATCAGCATCCGGATCGTGGTGGTCTGCCCGAGCCGTCCGGGCCGGGGAACCCGTACACGGCCCCACGCGGAACAGCCAGGTCGACGGTGTCCACCGCGACCTGGCTGCCGAACCGCTTCGTCAGTCCCCGTGAGGCGACCGCGAGATCGGTCACTGTCCCGCGACCTCGTACAGCTTCTCGGGGGCGACCGCGCCGGCCAGGACCCGGCCGTCGTCGGTGAGCAGCGCGCTGAACAGGGCGCTCTTCAGCAGCCGGCCGCTGCCCCAGGCGCCGCTGACCTGCGGCAGGGATTCGACGACCGCGTCGATCTGCGCATTCTTGTCGCCGGCGGGCACCTTGGCGACCACGACGGCGCCCCAGCCCTTGCCGACGACCTTCGTGCCTTCCGGTGCCTCGGGCTTCTCACCCTCGGCCAGTGCCCTGTCGTGCTCGGCGGCCTGCTCCTTGGCGGCCTTCTCGACGTCGGCCTCGCTGCGCTCGGTCACCTTCGTGCCGGGCGGCGGGTTGAACGTGAACTGCTCGGCGTCCGGCACCTCGAAGCTGACCTGCTGGAACGCGATCCGGACGGCCGGGTCGTCCGCGCCCTTGGCGTAGACGTCGACGCCCAGCGGCACCTTCTTCTCGCCGTCGATCGCCAGCCGCACCTGCCCGACCAGCGACGACGTGTCGCGCGGGGTCAGCACCAGCTCGTAGGCGTCCCGGCCGGCGACCTTGGCCGCGCCGGTCGTGGTGACCGCCGTGGTCGGGTCGATCGCGGCGAGGGCCGCGTCCGCGGCGTCCTGCGGCGTCGACGGGAGCACCTCGGGGACTGCCTTCTTCTCCGTCGCCACCTCGGGCAGCGTGAAGTGCGACGCGGAGCTGTCGTTGCTGCGCCACAGCCACACGTCGGAGCCGTTGCGGATGACGTCGGTCTCGCCCAGCTTGCTGAGCAGCGCGAGGCGCATCTTGTCCTCGCCGGCGTACCAGACCCGGGCGGTGTTGCTGCCCGCGACCAGGTTCATCAGGTCGGCGCCGCTCTCGCCGTTGCCGCCGAGCCCGGGCAGGGCCGGCAGCCCCAGGTCGGCGGTCTGCACGACGGTGCCGGACATGCCGTCGACCTTCGCACTCTGCACATCGACCAGCAGCTGGGCCGCGCTGCGCTCCGGCAGGGCCGGGTCGGCGCTCGCGACGATGGTGCCGGCCGCGGCGCCGCCGCCGACCACGATCACGGCGGCGGCAGTGGGAACGAGCCAGCGCAACGCGGGCCTCGACCTGAACACGCTCACGTTCTCCCCCTCAAGACGATGTTCCTCGGTGGTGTCACCATCTTGCGCGCCGCTGCCTGTGACGGTGCTGAGACCGCCCCCTACGGGTCACCGGCGTCAGTGGATCAGTCCTGGGCCGTCGGCCGGATCACGATCTCGTTGACGTCCACGTCGGCGGGCTGGTCGATGGCGTACGCGATGACGCGCGCGACGGCATCCGGTTTGATCGCGATCTCGTCGCGCCGCCGCAGCATCGCCGCCCGCACGGCCGGGTCGGGCGCGCCGCCGGCGAACTCGGTCGCCACGAACCCGGGGGAGACGGTGGTGACCCGGATGCCGGGGCCGGCCTCCTGGCGCAGCCCCTCGCACATCGTGCGTACGGCGTTCTTCGTGCCGGCGTAGACGGTCTGGCCCGGGACGACCTTGAGCCCGGAGGTGCTGAGCGTGGTGACGAAGTGGCCCGCGCCCTGCCGGCGGAAGACGGGCAGGGCGGCGCCCACCCCGTACAGGAAGCCCTTGATGTTGATGTCGACCATGTCCTCCCAGGCCTCGACGTGCAGGTCGTCCAGGGGTGCGATCTCCGCGACGCCGGCGTTGCCCACCAGCACGTCGAGGCGGCCGAACCGCTGCCTTGCCCGCTCGACCAGCGCGATGACGTCCTGCCGGCGCCGGACATCCGTCCGGATCCAGGCGGCCTCGCCGC
>CAKUMG010001057.1 GCA_934667465.1 uncultured Actinoplanes sp.
CTTCAGCTTCCGGGACGGCGACGAGTATCTGCGGCACTTCGACTACCGGCTGCGCTTCGACGGCGACGACGACTCGGACCTGTTCCGGGCCGACGCCACGTTCTGCATGGTCCCCGGGCTGGCCGAGGGCACGGTGCGGCTGCGCTCGAAGAACTACCTGGACCACGTGATCCACCGCCGCGGCACCGAGCTCTACATCGACGAGCCCGACGACTCCGAGGAGTTCGTCGCCGACAGCTCGTTCACGGTCGCGAGGCCCGCCGGAACCACGAAGTGACCGCCGAGGCGTCCGGCTGGGGAAAGAAGTGACCGCCGAGGCGCCCGGCCGGTAAGAGCAGTAACCGCGGGGGCGCCGTCACCCGTTCGTGACGGCGCGTTTGCGCAGGTGGCGATGATGAAGGCTTTCTCATCGCGTCCTCATGATCAAGTCAGAGTTGGCGTGCACGCTGTGGTGGTGCGCGTGATATCCCGGTTCCTGCTGCTGGCCGTGGTGCTCGTGGTCCCCGTCCTGCTGGCCGTCGCCAGCCAGGCGATGACCCGGGAACCCGGTCCCCCCGACCTGCCGACCGCCCCGATCGAGGTCTCGCTCGCCCCGCCGGCGCCCCCGTCCGCGCCCGCCCCGAGCCCCTCCGCGCCGGAAGCGCCGCCGTCCGTGGCAGCAACACCGTCGGCGGAGACGGGGGCGGGCGAGCCCGACGTGATCCGCCAGCCGGTCCCCACCCCCGGCGGCGACGACGCGGACGACGACGATGCCGGCGACGATGGCGACGACTGAGCCCGCGGCACCCCGCGGCTCCTCCGTCCCGGCCCGGTGGCGGATCACCGGCTGGATCCTGCTGGCGACGCTGCTGGCCCTCGCCGCGGTGATCGTCACCGTACGCAGCTCACTGCTCGCCGACGGCGAACGGCGCGCGAACGCCGAGGTGACCCAGGAGGCCGAGGAGTTCGCCGCGTTCATGTCCGACGGCCGTGACCCGGACACGACCCGGGCGTTCACGTCGCCGGACCGCGCGCTGGAGGTCTACCTGGGCCGGCAGCAGCCCGACGACGACGAGGCCCTGATCGGCCTGATCGGCGGCGACGTGCTGCAGGCGGACCGGAGCCGCGGCGGCGTCGAGGAGGCACCGTACGACCTGACCACCGACGCGCGGCTGCTGGCCCGCCTCGCCGACCCGGAGCGGCGGCACGGCACCGAGCAGACCCCGGCCGGGCCGATGCGCTGGGGCCGGGTCGACGTGGACGCCGGGACCGGGCGAGGTTCCCTGGTCATCGCGCTGTTCACCCAGCAGCGCCGCGACGCGGTCGACGACATCGTGCGGCGGATGATGCTGATCGCGCTCGGCGGGCTCGCGCTGACGCTGGGCATCGGCTGGCTCGCCGCGGGCCGCATCCTGGCCCCGGTCCGGGCGCTGCGCCGCGTCGCCGAGGACATCGGCGAGCGCGACCTGACCACCCGGGTCCCGGCGACCGGGCGCGACGACATCGCCGCCGTCGCCGAGGCGTTCAACGCGATGCTGGACCGGCTCGAGGACGCGTACACGCTGCAGCGCCGCTTCGTCGACGACGCCGCGCACGAGCTGCGCACCCCGATCACCGTGATCCGCGGGCACCTGGAGCTGCTCGGCGACGACCCGGCCGACCGCGCCACCACGCTGCGGCTGGTCGACGACGAGCTGGCCCGGATGAGCCGGATCGTCTCGGACCTGCTGGTCCTGGCGCGCGCCGAGCGCCCCGACTTCGCCCGGATCCGGCCCGCCGACGTGACCGACCTGACCCTGGACATCGAGGCGAAGAGTCAAGCCCTCGCCGACCGTACGTGGCTCGTCAACGAGGTCGCCGAGGGCGTCGCCCCGATCGACGCGCAGCGGGTCACCCAGGCCGTGCTGCAGCTGGCGGCGAACGCCGTGCAGCACACCGGGCCCGGCGACGAGATCCGCTTCGGGTCCCGGTTCGAGGGCGCCGGCGGCGAGCGGCGGCTGGTGCTGTGGGTCGCCGACACCGGGCCGGGGGTGCGCCCGGAGGAGGCCGAGGCCATCTTCGAGCGGTTCCACCACGGGTCGGCGGCGGCCCGCGCGGACGCGACGCAGAGCGGCCCGCGGGCCGGCGCCGGGCTGGGCCTGGCCATCGTGCGCGCGATCGCCGACGCCCACCACGGCCGCGCGTGGGTCCGCAGCACGCCCGAGCAGGGGGCCACGTTCGGCCTCGACCTGCCCGCGCCCGAGGCCGGCCCCGACGACGAGACCGAGGAGCTGACGCTGTGAGCCGGATCCTCATCGCCGAGGACGACGTCAACATCGCGTCGTTCGTGCAGAAGGGCCTGCACTCGGCGGGCTTCGCGACCACCCACGTCGCCGACGGCGGCACGGCGCTGCTGCTGGTCCGCGGCGGCGGCTTCGACCTGGTCGTGCTCGACCTCGGGCTGCCCGTGATGGACGGCTTCACGGTGCTGCAGCAGCTGCGCGCCGAGGGGCTGCGGCTGCCGGTGATCGGGCTGACCGCCCGGGACACCGTCGAGGACACCGTGGCCGGGCTCGAGGGCGGCGCCAACGACTACGTGAGCAAGCCGTTCCGGTTCGCCGAGCTGCTCGCCCGGATCCGGCTGCGGCTGCAGGAGGCGGCCCCGGCCGAGTCGGACAGCACGCTGCTCAGCCACGGCGACCTGGCGCTGGACCTGCGGACCCGCCGCGCGCGGGCCGGTGACCGGATCGTGGACCTGACCGCGCGCGAATTCGGGCTGCTGGAGATGTTCCTGCGCCACCCCGGGCAGGTGCTGACCCGCGAGCAGATCCTGCGGCACGTGTG
>CAKUMG010001058.1 GCA_934667465.1 uncultured Actinoplanes sp.
TCGACCATGGTCCGCAGCGCCTCCCGCTCGGCCAGCGCCGGCGCCACCATGTCGCCGGAGCGGTACGAGATCAGGGCGTCGCGGCGCTGCTCCGCGCCGAGCTCCTCCGGCGTCGCCACGTCCACCCCGCGGTCGTACACGGCGAGCCGTTGACCGGGGTTGAGGTCGTCCCACACGAGCGTGCGCTTGGAGCCGCCGACGATCGTCGTGCGGACCTTGACCGGTGAGAGCCAGTTGACGTGGATGTGCGCGATGGCGCCGGTGTTCAACCGCAGCGTCAGGTACGCCACGCAGGCGCGCCCGGCACCGATCCCGTCCGCCCCGGTCGCCGCGACCGCCACCGGCCGCACGCCCGGCGGCAGCACGAAGTCGAGGATGGACAGGTCGTGCGGCGCCAGATCCCAGACGACGTCGATGTCCCGCTGCACCAGACCGAGATTGATCCGTACGGAGTCGAGGAAGTGCAGTTCGCCGAGATCGCCCGCGCGCAGCAGCTCCCGGATCCGCAGCACCGCCGGCGTGTAGCAGTAGGTGTGGTCGCACATCAGCGTCAGGCCGCGGCGGTCCGCCTCCTCGACGAGCTCCCGGCCCTCCGCGTAGGTGGCGGCGAGCGGCTTCTCGACCAGCACGTGCTTCCCGGCGCGCAGGGCAGCCAGCGCGACCGGCAGGTGGGTCCCGGCGGGCGTGGCGATCGCGACGGCGTCCACGGCGTCGTCGGCGAGGATCTCGTCGAGGTCGGCGGAGACGCTGACCGTCGAATAGCCGCCCAGCACCGTGCGGGCGCGATCGACGTCGAGGTCGCAGAGCCACCGCAGGCGGAACGCGGGCGAGGACTGGAAATTGCGGACGAGGTTGGGGCCCCAGTAGCCGGCGCCGACGACGGCGACGCCGATCGTCTTCGTGAGGGTCGTGACAGTCACAATGCTTCCGTTCATGGGAATCGGTGCGCTTGTGTCGACGTCGGGAAGCTATCGATCCCCGGACGCGTCACGCCAGAGCCCGGCGCGAAAACCGCCCGGAGCCGGGAGGGCCGTCCGGTACGTTCGGTTACCGCGTGCTCGACCTTCAGCCACATTGGCGATGATGGTCGGCTGGCCGACACCTTCCGGCTGCGGGCGTCGCTACTCTCCTCGGTCATGACTCTCGCCGCCCCTGCCGTCGCCCCGACGGCCGATGTGGACGACCGCGCGGCGATCGGCGCCGGCTCCCGCGTCTGGCACCTCGCCCAGATCCGCGAGCACGCCACGCTCGGCACCGGCTGCACCATCGGCCGCGGCGCCTACCTCGGCCCCGGCGTCGTCCTCGGCGACAACGTCAAGGTCCAGAACCACGCCCTCGTCTACGAACCGGCCCGCCTCGCCGACGGCGTCTTCATCGGCCCGGCCGCGGTCCTCACCAACGACGAATACCCTCGCGCGGTGACACCGGACGGCCGCCTCAAGACCGGCGACGACTGGACCGCCGTCGGCGTCACCATCGGCGAGGGCGCCGCCATCGGCGCCCGCGCCGTCTGCGTCGCCCCGGTGACCGTCGGCCGCTGGGCCCTGGTGGCCGCCGGCGCCGTCGTCACCAAGGACGTCCCCGACTTCGCCCTCGTCGTCGGCGTCCCGGCCCGCCGCGTCGGCTGGGTCGGCCGCGCCGGCCGCCCCCTGGTCGCCAAGGGCGACGGGATCTGGTCCTGCCCCGCCACCGGCACGGAATACACCGAGCACGACGGCCGCCTCACCGATCCCCGAACGTAGGGCCTGCCGCGATTCCGGTCCGGCGCCGCGTCCCTCTTGGTAGGGATGGGGGATGAACCGGTCACGCCGTCTCGCCGCGGTGACGATGCTCGCCCTGACGGCGCTGTCCCTGCCCGTCTCTCCCGCCGGCGCGGCCCCCGCGGGGGTCCAGGGCGGGGTGTACCCACGGAATCTCACGTTGCCGCTGGGCGGTGACCCCGTCGAGGAGGAGCTCGCGCCCGTCCTGTTCGCCGACGAGGCGGGCTGGGCCTCGAGTGTCACCGTCACCATCGACACCTCCGAGCTCGAGGTCGCCGTGGTCGAGGTGTCCGGCGCGGGGTGCGAGCAGCGACCCGTCATGCGCTGTGTCGTGCCCGGCCCGTACGAGGTCTTCAAGCGTCCCGAGAACGACGAGACGTTCGGGTTCTCGACCTTCCGCGCGCTCGGGCTGCGACTGACGCCCAAGCCGGGCGCGGCGGCCGGCGATTCGGGCACCCTGACCATCGCGACGCGGGTCGAGGACGGCCCCGCGACCACCGAGACCGCCACGATCCGCATCGGCGAGGGCGTCGACCTGACGGCTGTCGACGAGAAGCCGCAGACCGTGGCTCCCGGCGGGATCGCCGAGCTGCGGCCCCGGGTGCGCAACACCGGTCCGGCGCCGGTCGACGGCCTGACCGCCGTGCTCCGGGCCGACGACGAGATTCTGGCCGGCACGAACTTCGGCAACTGCACCTACTCGTACGCCATCGCCTGCACGTTCGGCACGACGCTGACCGCGGGCAGCACTTACCGGGTCGCCGAGCCGTTCACCGTCCGCGTGCCCCGGGACGCGGCGTCGGGCAGCCAGGTGTCGCTGGGTGTGCAGTGGCTGACCGCCGCCGAGTGGGAGGACTGGCAGGCCGAGTACGGCAGCGCGCCGGAGGAACGCTCGGGCACCGGCCCGGACCTCAAGCTCGAGGAGGTCGCCGCGGCGGCCGGTGCACCCCAGGCCGACATCGACGCGGACGACAACGGTTCGTACACCACGGTGACCGTCGCGGGCGGCCGGCGCACCGACTTCGAGGCGACCGGCGCGAC
>CAKUMG010001059.1 GCA_934667465.1 uncultured Actinoplanes sp.
GCTGCGCAGCATGTTCGCGAACGCCACGGAGACGTCCAGCGGCCTCGCCATCCCGAGCGACAAGGTGGCGGTGAGCTTCGAGGCGTCGATGGCGCAGCAGGTGGCCGGCTATGTGCGGCCGGGCGCGCACGTGGCGCTGTTCGCGTCGTACACCGCGACCGCGAGCGGCAGCAAGGCGATCGGCGGCGAGGGCGTGCGCGGCACCGCGGTGCTGCTGCCCCGGATCGAGGTGATCGCGATCGGTGAGTACGGCACCGGCGAGACCACGATCACACCGCAGGACGGCGCACCGGACGCGGAGCCGACCACGCTGGTCACGGTCGCGGCGTCCACGGTCGAGGCCGCGAAGATCATCACGGCGGCGAACGCGGGAGCGATCTACCTCGCGCTGCTCACCGACGAATCCGACGTCCAGGCCGGCGTCGGTGTCGACGACAACAACGTGTTCGGGTGAGGTCGCGATGACCATTCTGTACGAGCCGTCCCGCCAGGCCGCCCAGCACTTCGGCATGCTGGTCGGCGGCGACGTGCGTACCGCGGTCAGCCTCGACGACGTGTACGCGCTGCTCAACGAGGACCCGGACGAGCAGCTGGTGCTGATGGGCCCGAACACGCCGCTGCCCGAGGCGGTCAGCCTGGCCGCCCGGCAGCGGCTGGCCCGCCCGTCGCTCGGCGTGGTGCTGCTGCGGCACCAGCTCGAGGTGAGCGTGCTGGCCGAGGCGATCCGCTCCGGCGTGCGCGAGGTCACGGACGTCAACGACCCGACGAACATCCTCGCCGCGTGCGCCCGGTCGCAGGACCTGTCCCGCCGGATGCACGGCGGCCTGCACGCGAAGACGTCCGACCGCGGTGACGCGGTGGACGGCAAGGTGATCACGGTTTACGCGGCGAAGGGCGGCTGCGGCAAGACCATGCTGGCCGCGAACCTGGCGGTGGCGCTGGCCGGCGGCGGCGACAAGCGGGTCTGCCTGATCGACCTGGACCTGACGCTCGGCGACGTGGCGCTGATGCTGCAGCTGTCGCCGGAGCGGACCATCGCGGACGCGGTGCCGGTCGCGGACCGGATCGACGAGACCGGCCTGCGCACCATGGTCACCAACTACTGCCCGGGCGTTGACGTCCTGCTCGCGCCGGTCGTCCCGACCATCGCGGAGCAGATCAGTCGGGATCTCGTCACGGAGATCCTCTACCTGACCCGGGGCATGTACGACTACGTGGTGGTGGACAGCCCGCCGGTCTTCAACGACCACGTGCTGGCCGCCCTTGACTCGTCCCACCAGTATCTGCTGGTCGCCACGCCCGCGGTGACCGCGATCAAGAACCTGCGCATCCTGCTCGACACGTTCGACGTCCTCGACTACCGCAAGGAGAACCGGCTCGTGATCCTCAACCGGGCCGACGCGCGGCTGGGCGTGACGCCGGCCGACATCGAGCGGGTGCTGCGCATTCCGCTCACCACCCAGATCCCGGCCAGCCGCGACGTCTCGATCTCGATCAACCGGGGCGTCCCGATCGTGCTCGACTCGCCGGCGCACCCGGTCAGCGAGGCGATCCGCGACCTGGCCGGGCACCGGATCGGGGCCGGCGTCTCCACCCCCAAGGGCCTGAGGTCCATGCTGTCCCGCCGCGGGAAGAGGTGATGCACGGTGACTGACCAGCAGAATCGGCGCCGTCCTGAGGACATTCCGCGCACCGGCAGCGGCTTCTCCGCGGCCGAGGTGCTGGCGCTGAACGAGGACTCGCCCTACCCGGCGACCGCGATCCCGGTAACCGCGGTGCCGAGCGCGAACTTCCCGTTCAGCGGCGCCTCCGTGTCGACCTCGGCCACCGGCGCGTTCGGTCGCCGCAACGCACGCCGGGCGTACGACCCGCTCGCCGAGGTCCGCCGCCGTGCACACGGTGCGCTGCTGGAACAGCTCGGACCGCAGATGTACGAGGCCGGCGCGGACGAGGAGGAGCTGGAACGCCGCGTTCGGGAGGCGCTGCCCGGCCTGCTTGCCAAGGAGGATCAGCTCACCGCGGGTGACCGGGGCGTGGCGTTTCGGCAGGTGATCGACGAGATCGTCGGTCACGGCCCGATCGAGCCGCTGCTGCGCGACCCGGACATCACCGAAATCATGGTCAACTCCTGGGACCGGATCTACGTCGAGCGGTTCGGCCGCATCCAGTCGGTGGAGACCGCGTTCCTGGACGAGTGGCACCTGCGCCGCGTCATCGACAAGATCGTGTCGCGGGTCGGCCGCCGGGTGGACGAGTCCAGCCCGATGGTCGACGCCCGCCTCCCGGACGGCAGCCGGGTCAACGCGGTGATCCCGCCGGTCACGCTGGACGGCGCCGCGATGACGATCCGGAAGTTCGCCGCCAACCCGTACGGTGTCGAGGACCTGATCGCGTTCGGCACGCTCAACCACCCGGTGGCGTCGCTGCTCTCCGCCTGCATCCAGGGCCGGCTGGACGTGCTGATCACCGGCGGCACCGGCACCGGCAAGACCACGCTGCTCAACGTGCTCTCCCAGATGCTTCCGCCGCACGAGCGGATCATCACCATCGAGGACGCGGCCGAGCTGCGGCTGGCCCAGGACCACGTGGTGCGGATGGAGTACCGCCCGCCGAACATCGAGGGCCGCGGTGAGGTCACCATCCGCGACCTGGTCCGCAACGCGCTGCGCATGCGCCCGGACCGGATCGTGGTCGGCGAGGTCCGCGACGGCGCCGCGCTGGACATGCTGCAGGCGATGAACACCGGCCACGACGGCTCGCTGACCACCGTGCACGCGAACTCGCCGCGCGACTCGCTGTCC
>CAKUMG010001060.1 GCA_934667465.1 uncultured Actinoplanes sp.
GCCCAGAGCAGCAGCAACCCGAGCGCATGCTTGCACGGGACCTTCCGGCTGGGGCAGGAGCACCGGTAAGCCGGCCCGAACACCTGCACGCACACCTGATAGGGCTGCGGGCCGCTGCCGTGCGCGAGCCCCCACAGCACGTCGCCGAGCAGGCCCCACCGCTCCCACGAGCCGGGGGAGGCGAGCCCGCGCGCGCTCCGCAGCGACGCCTCGTCGGGCGCGGCCGCGGTGACCCGGGCGGGGGACCATCGTTCAACGGACACCGGAGCAATGTAGAAGCCGGGTACGACAATTCCGCCGGCCGGGCGAGAATCGCGGCGCGTCTCAGGGACGGGCGCCGACGTCGACGGCCGGGGCGGGCAGCGCGCCGGCCCGCTCTCCCTGCTGCCACGTGCCGGCGACGACCGCGCCGAACGCCAGCACGATGCCCGCCACCTGCACCACGGTCAGCGACTGGCCGAGCCACACCCAGCCCACCACGGTCGCCACCAGCGGGGAGAGCAGCCCGAGCAACGACACCTCGACGGCCTTGAGCCGCCCGAGACCCCAGAACCAGATCGTGTAGCCCAGCGCGGTCGCGATCAGCGTCAGATAACCGTACGCGGCGAGGTGCCGCACGGTCAGCGCCGCCGGCAGACCCTCGAACGCGAGCGTCAGCGGTGCCAGCACCAGGCCGCCCGCGGTGAGCTGCCATCCCGTGAGGGTGAGCGGCGACACGTTCGGGCGCCCCCACCGCTTCGCCAGCACGATCCCGGCGGCCATCGAGGCGGCGCCCGCCAGCCCCGCGGCCAGGCCCACCGGGTCCAGCCGCGCGCTTGCGGTGAGCACGGCCAGCGCCACCCCGCACGCACCGGCGATCGAGGCCAGCACCGTACGCAGCGGCACGCGCTCCGCCAGCAGCAGCACGGTCAGCCCCGCGACCGCGAGCGGCTGCACCGCGCCCAGCACCGCCGCCATGCCGCCCGGCAGCCGGTACGACGCCACGAACAACAGCGCGAAGAACGCCCCGATGTTCAGGACCCCCAGTACGGCCGCCCGCCACCACCACGAGCCCCCCGGCAGCCGGCGGGTCAGCAGGAGCAGGAGCAGCCCGGCGGGAAGCGCCCGCACGGCCGCCCCGAACAACGGCCGGTCCGGCGGCAGGAACTCGGTCGTGACCGCGTACGTCGTGCCCCACAGCATCGGCGTGACGGCGGTGAGCAGGGCAGCACGCATGCCCACAAAATAGACGGACGTGCCCCCGGACCAGACGGCCGTGCCCCCGGACCAGACGGCCGTGCCCTCAGAACGCCGGCACGGTCTCCTCCGGCCGGGGCGGCGCAGGCGGGGTCCCGTCGCCGAACGGCCGCCCGCCCAGGGCTTCCCGCCCGTGCTCGGTGCGCCAGTTCGCGAGGTCCGGCCCGGCCGGCACGATGCCTGTCGGGTTGATGTCGCGGTGCACCTCGTAGTAGTGACTCTTGATGTGCCCGAAATCGATCGTGTCACCGAAGCCGGGCGTCTGGAACAGGTCGCGCGCGTAGGCCCACAGCACCGGCATCTCGGTCAGTTTGCTCCGGTTGCATTTGAAATGCCCGTGGTAGACCGGGTCGAAGCGCACCAGCGTCGTGAACAGCCGCACGTCCGCCTCGGTGATCGTGTCGCCGGCCAGGTAGCGCTGCCCCGCCAGCAGCTCCGACAACTTGTCGAGCCGGTCGAAGAGCCGGTGGTACGCCTTCTCGTACGCTTCCTGCGACCCGGCGAACCCGGCGCGGTAGACGCCGTTGTTGACGTCCGCGAACACGTACCGATTGATCTTGTCGATCTGCTCCCGCAGGGCCTCGGGGTAGAGCTCGGGCGCGCCCTCGCGGTGGAACTCCCGCCACTCCAGCGACATGTCGATGGTCATCTGCGCGAAGTCGTTCGTCACCACCTGCCCGGTCGGCACGTCGACGAACGCCGGGACTGTGATGCCCTTGTCGTAGTCCGGGAAACGCTTGAAGAACGCCTCCTGCAGCCGCTCGATGCCGAGCACCGGGTCCCGGCCGCCGGGATCCAGGTCGAACGTCCAGCTGCGCTCGTCGTGGGTCGGGCCGGCCACGCCCATCGAGAGCGCGTCCTCAAGCCCGAGCAGCCGCCGCACGATGATCGTCCGGTTGGCCCAGGGGCAGGCGCGGCTCACCACCAGCCGGTAGCGCCCGGCCTCGACGGGCCACCCGCCGGCACCGTCGGCGGTGATCCTCGTGGCGATGTAGCGCTGATCGCGTGTGAACTCGCCCGCGCTGGATACGTACGGCATGCTCTGTTTGTATCCCGGCAGAGGCTCCGAAAACCCGCGATCGGCATCCGGGCGTCTGACAGGGTTGGCTCATGGTAAGCACGATGCGCACCGCCTTCACGCATTGGACCGGCTATGTGCCGGTCGTGGCAGTGGTGGCTTTGATCTTGACCTGGGGGCGGGACCTGCCGCCTTTCCTCGTGATCGTCAGCGGACTGCTGCTGGCCGGCGCCGTGCTCGCGGCCGTCCACCACGCGGAGGTGGTCGCCCACCGGGTCGGCGAACCGTACGGCTCGCTGGTGCTGGCCGTCGCCGTGACCGTCATCGAGGTGGCCCTGATCGTCACGCTGATGATCAGCGGCGGCGAGAAGACCCAGGCGCTCGCCCGCGACACCGTCTTCGCCGCCGTCATGATCACCTGCAACGGCATCCTCGGGCTCTCGCTGCTGGTCGGTGCGCTCCGCCGCCGCATCGCGGTCTTCAACCCGGAGGGCACCGGCGGCGCGCTCGCCGCGGTCGCCACCATCGCCACGCTCAGCC
>CAKUMG010001061.1 GCA_934667465.1 uncultured Actinoplanes sp.
CCGCGAGGCCGCCGCACAGGGGCAGCCGCCGAGCGCGGCCCGTCGCGACGATGCCCGCCTCGGCGAGGCGATCGGGAGCGCCGCTGCGTACAGTAATCGAATTTTCACCCAAACGGATGACTCGACTACCCCCAGGTAGGCAAATAGCTTAATCGCTGACATGCCTGACCATCCGCAGACTCCGATACCGTCCGCCACCAGCCTCAGCGATGCGGCGGACGACGGCTGCCTGCGGCCTCGTCCGGGCATGCGGAACGCCGCAAGGCCGCAGGAAGCGCCGGAAAACCGGCAGGAGAACCCGTCAGGCAGCCCGGCGCGCGGTGGACATCTGCCGCGGCACGCTGAGCGCCACCGCCCGATGCGGCCGCCGGCCCAGCGCCCCGAGCGCATCCAGCAGCAAACCCTGAACCGTGGCCGAGCCGGGCAGCCGCCAGCCGGTCTGCTCCGGGGGGACGGCCCACCGGACCGGCCCGTGCGGCGTGCGGCTGGGCGCCGCCGGGATCCACGAGCCGCGGCCGTGCCGCAGCACGTCGAGGCAGGTCGCCAGCTCGTCGCGGAGCGCATCCCCCGGCCGTACCAGGAAGATCCAACGCCCGGAAGGCGTGACCGCGACAGGACCGCACCCGGGATGACCAGCGCCGAGCACACCGGCCTGCAGACGCATCGCACCCAGGACCAGCAGGCCGGCGGGCGCGGGAACCTCGAGGGCGTCGAACGCGATGCCGGTCGCGAGCAGGATCGAGTGCGGCCGGTAGCGCCACCACTCGGACACGCGCACAGCGTCGGTGCTCGCGTCGTCCTCCCAGGACTCGATCGCGGGATGGCACCCCGTGACGCGGCAGCCGGCGCGACCGCAGGTGAAGCGCGTGCCGCTCAGGTAGGCGCCCGGCGTGACCGGCCAGCCGTGCGCGGCGTACCGCAGGGCTGTCCGGCGCAGCCGCACCCGGTCGAGGTGGCTCCAGAGCCCGGACGTGTGCCGGTTGCTCCACTGCATTCTCGGTCTACCCCCGAATCGGTACCCGCCGCCATAGCAGGCGGCGCTGCCGTCACCAAGCGCGACACGCGTCGTTGGTTCGGGCAGATCACCCATTGCAAGTTGCAAGTAAAACTACGAGCGACGGTGGGCGGGCGATCACACACGTTGTGCGACCAGCACGGACGGGTGAGGTCCACACTGCACCTGCAACACCGGATCGCTCACCGGCGGGGGACGCCGGCTGAGTTTGGGGAGGCATCGTGGACGAGCTGCCGATCGGCCGCCGGGTCGCGTACTGGCGTAGCCGTCGCAAGATGTCCCAGCAGGTCTTCGCGGACCGGCTGGGCAAGAGCAAGAGCTGGGTGGACAAGGTGGAGCGCGGGGTCCGCCGGCTCGACAAGTTCTCCGTCGTCTACGAGATCGCCGACGTTCTCGCGATCGACGTGACGCTGCTGCTCGGCAAGGACGTCGAGCGCCGCCCGGAGACGCCGAACTGCATCGACCAGGTCGAGGTCGAGGAGATTCGTGCGGCTCTGGAGCGGTACGACCAGATGAGCGCGTTCTTCCAGCCGGTGCCGCAGGCGCCGCCGCTGACCGAGATGCGCAAGGCGGTCAGCCACGCCTGGCTGACCTATCAGCACGCGAAGTACGGGATCCTGGCCCGCAAGCTGCCGTCGCTGCTGCGCGACGCCCAGGCGGCGGACAGCGCGCACGCCGGTGCCGGCGGCGAGGAGGCGCGCGAGGCGGCGCACCTGCTCGGGCAGGTCTACCAGATCGCGTCGTCGGCGCTGCGCAAGGTCGGCGAGCACGAGCTGTCCTGGCTGGCGGCCGACCGCTCGATCGCCGTCTCGCAGCGCGCCGGGGACCAGCTGCTCGCCGGGATGGCCAGCCACCGGGTCGGCATGGCGCTGCTCTCGCTCGGCCGGGTCCGGTCGGCGCTCGAGGTCAACGTCAACATCGCGAACCGGCTGGCGCCCGCGACGGCCGAGGCCGCCACGCCCGACCGGTTGTCCGTGTACGGCCTGCTGCTGCTGACCGGTGCCATGGCGGCCGCCCGGATCGGCGACAGCGCTACCGTGCGCGACCTGGTCAGCGGCGCGGAGCAGGCGGCGCACGCCCTCGGCGGGGACTTCAACTACTACTGGACGTCCTTCGGGCCGACCAACGTCGAGCTGCACCGGGCGGCGGCCGCGGTGGAACTGGGCGACGGCGGCAAGGCCGTCGAGACGCACAACAAGATCGACCACGAGTGCTTCGCCGCGATGCTGCCCGAACGCCGGGCGCATCACTACCTCGACATCGCGCGCGGCTACACCCAGCTCGGCGACGTGGAACGGGCCAGCGAGATGCTGCTGGCGGGCGACCGGCTCGCCCCCTCGGAGATCCGCTGCCGCCCGCTCGCCCACGAGGTCATCGCCGACGTGCTGCGCCGCACGCGAGGTACCCCGCCCGCTCCGATCGCGGAGCTGGCCGAGCAGATGGGAGTCGGCGTATGAGGTGGGTTCCGCGGTGAGCCCGGGTGTGCTGTACGTCCTGGTGTGCGGCTCCCCGATCGCCCGGGACGTGGGCGTGCTGGTGGACCTGGCCCAGCGGGACGGCTGGGAGGTGTGCGTCATCACCACGCCGGACGGGCGGAAGTTCATCGACGCCGAGGCGTTGCGCGCCCAGACCGGGCACCACGTCCGCAGCTACTACAAGAACCCGGGCGACGAGGACCTGCTCCCTCCCGCCGACGCGATGATCGTCGCGCCCGCGACCGTCAACACGGTCAACAAGTGGGCCGCCGGCATCACGGACACGCTGGTCCTCGGACTGC
>CAKUMG010001062.1 GCA_934667465.1 uncultured Actinoplanes sp.
AGCTGCTCGACGCGTTCAAGGAGATGACGCTGATCGAGCTCTCCGAGTTCGTGAAGCAGTTCGAGGAGACCTTCGAGGTCACCGCGGCTGCTCCGGTCGCCGTCGCGGCCGTTGGTGGCGGCGGCGCCGGCCCGCCACAGCTCCAGGATCGTGCCCTCGCGCAGCGGTGGACGGACGAAGGTCGCTCCCTCGACGGCCGCCTCGTCACCGAGCGCCGCGGCGACTCCGGTCAGCCCCTGCCGCTCGCCGTCGCGGTGCAGGCGGGAGAGCACGTCCGGGCCGAAGCGGTCACGCAGATAGAGCATGAACTGGTACGCATGTCCGTAGTCCGACAGCACGTCGGACGCTGCGCCTTCCTCCCACAGGTTGAGCGACCCCTGCGGCCCGCCGCATTCGCGCGGGTTCGCGTTGTGTCGCGTCCGCACGGTGGCGAAGCCCTGGAAGCACATCAGGTGCGGGTCCGGGCCGGGGTGGTGCACGGAGGTCCGGCCGTCCACATAGCCGACCAGCGTCTGCGCGTAGTCGGAGAGCCCCTCGTTGACCCAGGTCTCCTCGTCGGCGTCGGTGTAACTCTGCAGCAGGTGCTGCCACTCGTGCGCGAACGTGCCCTCGTACATCCGGGGCCGCGCCGGGCGGCTGGTGCACAGCCCGTCGGTCGGCTCGTCGGGCGGGTTGGCGCCGGTGCGGTGCCGCCAGTCGTACGCGTCGATCGTCATCACGTTGCGGTCGACGAGCTCGTTGATCTGGGCGGAGAAGAAGCCGGCGACGTAGGTCGGCGCGTCCGGGAAGTCGAAGTAGTTGTCGTCGCGGACGTTGTCGACCAGCGTCACGGTCTTCTCGCCGGGGCCGGTGAAGTCGCCGTCGAGCAGCGGGTCCGTGCCGTCGCGGTCGGGTGGCGTGCTGAACGCGGCGGTCTCGCGCGGGTAGATCGTCTCGTCGAACTCGCGGACCAGCGCGCCGATCTGCTCGTCGGTGACCTCGGTGGACCCGGCCGGCCGGCAGTCGCCCGCCGGGAAGCTCAGATCCTCGGCGACCCAGACCTCGATGTGCCGGCCGGCGGCCCGCAGCTTGTAGTTCTTGCGGTAGAGCTCGCCGGACACGTCGTCGAGGGCGAGCCACTGCCGGATGTCGCCGACGACCGGGGTGGCCTGCGCCTTGCGTTCCGTGCCGAAGGCCAGCTTGCCGGTGCCGAAGGTCTTGTGCCTCGGCGCCCGCTGATCGGATACCGCCGGCGCTGGCGAGGGAGACGCGGGGGCAGCCGCCGCCGGCGAGGGGAAAGCGACGATGGCCGGTGCGGGGGTGAGAGGAAGGGTCAGCAGCAGGGCGGCGGGGAGGGCGAAGGCGCGCACAGCCAGCACGCTACCCGTACTTTTCGCCCCAAATGGCGCGCTGGAGCAGGTTCCACCCGAGGGGCTATTCGAACAGGGAACGTCCCCGGCCCCGCCCGGCGCGGGCCCGGGCACGCCGCCGCAGCTGGATGACGACGATGTCGGCCAGCGCGACCACCGCCCAGGCGGCCAGCAGCCACCCGGGGACCGTCCACCCGCGGCGGAACAACAGGACGGCGAGCAGGCTGCAGGCGACCAGCCCGAATCCGGCGAAGATCAGGCGGAGGTTGAGGGCGGAGTAGGGCTCCTCGACGGTGCCGCGCCGGCCGCGCGGCTGGTCTGCGATCGGCATGTCGCCAGCGTAGCCCCGAGCGACGCGACCGCCGCGGCCACGATCGCCGTCGCGGGTGCCGACACCTCGGCCACCGTGCCGATCACGGTCGCCGCCAACGCCTGCGCGGTGAGCATCCCGCTCTGGGCCACGCCGAGCCCCTGGCCGACGAGTTCCTCGGGCAGGGCGGCGAGGAACTGCTCCTGCACCGCCAGCGTCGCGGAATACCCGAGCGACGCGACTGCCACCAGCACCGCCGCGAGCTGCGGCCCGGGCCGCAGGAGAAAACCCAGATACGGTACGGCCAGAAGTGCGTACAGCGGCAACGCCAGGCGCGCCCGCACCCCGGGCGGCACCCACCGCCCCACCACCAGGTCCCCGGCGAGCATCCCGCAGGCCGCCGCGGTGAACAGCAGCCCGGCCGCGTTCCCGGCGTAGGGCACGAACATCGCCTCCGCGCCCACGATCAGCCCGTTCGGCAGCCACTGGGCCAGCAACAGCAGGCGCAGCCCGCGATCCCGGAACAGCCGCCGGTTGCCGTGCCATGTCGCCGCCGCCGAGGCCCGCCCGGTCGCCCGCGGTGCCCGCCGCCGCAGCCCGGTCCGGGTGAGCACCGCGGCGATCAGGCTCACCGCCGCCGCGATCGCGAACGCCCCGCCGGTGCCGGTCGTCGCGATCAGCGCGCCGCCGGCCGCGTACCCCAGGATCTGCATGCCGCCGACCGCGATGTTCAGCACCGAGCGGCCCAGCACGTATCCGCCCGGCACCTCCGCCAGCACATCCACCAGCAGCGCGCTGCTGATCGCCCCGGTGACGGCGTCGCCCAGGCCGCTCACCACCACCAGCAGCAACGCCGCCCAGACCGGCAGCACGCCCAGCGCCAGCACTCCCAGCACGACGGCCTGCACGGCCCGCCACCACGCCAGCGCCGCCCGCGGCGGCAGCCGGTCGGCCAGCGACATCAGAGTCAGCGCCCCGACCGCCTGCGGCAGGAAGCCCGCCAGGAACGCGACCGCCGACAGCAGCGGCGAGCCGGTCCGCGCATAGACGAGCGCCGACAGCGCGAGCATCTTGACCGTCAGCGAGGCGACCGTGACGGCGAACGTGGCGAAGACGACCCGGAACTCGGG